>JAUWGN010000073.1 GCA_030606385.1 Dehalococcoidia bacterium | reverse complement strand
TATGACTGGCATTCCAGCGGTGTTACCACAACCGTCTGCGGCGCTCTGAAAGAAGGAATGAGAGGATTGGAAAAAGAACTCGGCCTATTCGTTGCCGGCGGCAAAGGAAAGACTTCTAGAAAAACCCCGGCAGAGATAGAGGGTTTTGGCCATCTGTTAAAGGTGAATCCGTCGCATCTGGTTTATGCCAGTCGAATGTCAGCCAAGGTGGATAATTCAGCTCTTCAGGATGGCTATCAGCTATATCACCATACTTTCTTCTTCACCACAAGTGGCTCCTGGGCGGTTATTCAGCAGGGCATGAATGAAATTAACCGCTATGCGCGGCGATATCACTGGCTGGGGGAGAAAGTTACCGATTTTGTTTGTGAGCCTGAGTCAGCTATCTGCTCTCAGGGTAGAGGTGAGGCGTTGAATCTGGTAGCTTCAGAGAGCGCAAAGGCAAGGGATGTCATCGCTCAAGTTGCCACTGAGGAGAAACCATATAGAATTGTGACTCAGCTAAATAAGCTGAAAACATTAAACCTGCCTCGACGACCTTACATCATGCTGGAGGACATCCACCCTGACAGGCTGGCTAGGATTTTCACCATTGCTTACGAGCGCCAGCCGCAAAGTTTTGAATCGCTGCTCGGGCTTGAAGGTGTGGGATCAAAGACACTTCGCGCCTTGAGCCTTATCTCGGAGCTGGTGTATAATACGCCAGTCAGCCTGCGTGACCCGGCAAGCTTTAGCTTCGCTCATGGAGGTAAGGATGGTCATCCTTATCCTGTGGACAGGAAAACTTACGATAGCAGCATCCAGTTCCTGGCTCAAGCTCTGGACAAAGCCAGAATCGGGGACAAAGAGAAGCTCGAAGCCTTGCGTCGTCTAAAGGCATGGCAGTGAGAATTGACCCAACTATGCACCTGATTTAACATAAGCAACAAGATGTCCGATTTCAATATCGTGCCTTATGTGTCCCACATTGAGGCTAACCGCTCGATTAAAGACGCCGTGATGGAGAAGCTACAGGAGCGTCGCCTTCCATATCGCGTCTCGGTAACTGACCTAACCAATTTGAAGCAAGCTTATTTTAAGAGAAAGCATCCTGAAATTACCCCTCCTCTGAAAAAGCAACAGCTTATGTGGAAGGGGATAGGGTTTCACAAGCTTTTTGGCTTCGCTGTATCCAGCGAGGAGTATCTGGAGCAATTTGTCGAGGCTGAAGGTGTGGTGGGTAAAATTGACATCTACGAAAATGTTCCCGTGGAGGTTAAAACGACTTCAGCCCTGGCGAAAAGAAAAAGCTTACTCCAGCAAAGGCCGACTTACATTGAGCAAGTAGGCATGTATTGTGCCATGGTCAATGTTGGGGATGGAGAGATTGTCATTTACGAGCGGCAGGGTGCGGGGGAATCGGGTGTGGTTCCCCTTACTGCCTATCATGTCACCTTTCCCGATCTTGGAGCAGTTCGGGAGGAGATGCGTCGCAGGCGAGACCTGTTGCTGCAGGCACTTATTGCTAATGACCCCAGCAACTTGCCTGTATGTGACTGGTTTGGCAGAGGATGCGACTATTCTGCAGTGTGCGACTGCGGCACCAGCTCGGTGCCCCCATCACACAAAATCGCTGAGTTAGCCGGGAAGGTTCAAATTGATGAGGTTACCCGCCAGCAACTGCTGGATAAACTTGGCAAGCCAAAGCCATCGCAGCTATTTCGCACTACCGACCTCGTCTTTCCCCGCAAGGCATATTTCGAGCGTCGCAAATCCGTGGAGACCATTTCAGAGGAGGAGGCGGCTGAGGAAAAAGGAGAATCCCTCCGCTCTATGGAGGAGGCGGGCTTTGTGGGCGCCCTCAAAGGGCTCATCCAGTTTGGTTCTCCCGGGGAAGTGGAAAATATTCCGATTCAGCATGCTTCGCTCAGCGATTTGGTTCGACTCCGCCAGGGCTTGCCCACTATGGTGCGAATCCCTAAGTTCCAGTCACTTGTGGAACGGGGGCGGCTGCCTTCAGCGTTTCCCCATTATTTTTATCGCCTGGGCTTTGATTGTGCGTTAATAGACCATGCTAAAGGCAGGCTGTTTCTTTACTATGCTAATATCAGGGATGAGAATGCCAAGATGATGGTCTATGATGTTTCCTTCAGAAACCTGAGTGCTATAAAGGCTGAGGCGATACGCCGCATAGAGCTTCTGGAAAAGGCGACTTCAGTAGCCCAGCTTCCGAGATGCCCTTCATGGATGTGCCGCTATTGCTCCTACCGAGACGAATGCGGCGAGATTTAGCGGAGCTCCAGCCAAGGAATCTTTGAGATATGATGAGGACAAAGGAAAAGAAGTTCGTATATACCGAAGTTAGGCGAAACGGCGGCAAATAAAAAGAAAGGAGGTGATAAATTATGGAAATCTTGCGGTGGAAGATAAGGATTTCAGTGCTGTGGATCTTTATGGCAGTGGCCATGTCAGCTCACAGTGTGTTGGCTTTTATGGAACCGGGCACTATGGAGCAAATCGGGGAGATGCAGATTAGTGCGGGGATGTTCTTATTTATGGCACTCTTCTGGTGGGTTCCGTTGGTGATGGCTGTCCTTTCCGTGACCTTGAAGGATTTGGCAGATCGCTGGACAAATATGATTCTGGGCATAGTCTTTACGGCTCTCAACATCTTTCACTTAATTGAGCATTTGGTAGATCCATCTGCTCACCAAATATTGATTATCGCTTCAACGGTTGTGGTCACAGCACTGATATTCTGGTATGCATTGAAGTGGCCTAAACAGGAAGCATGAGTCATTGATGAACAAAAATGTAGTGGAGAAGTGATTCGCAAGTTTGTAAATACAATGCCGCCGCATTGCCTAACAGTGGATAAAAGGGTACGGTGCTACGCACCTTTCTCCAAGTTGCCTTCGGCAACTTCTTTTATCCGCAAGACGTTATCTACCATGTTGCTGTTGTCGGGCAAGACTAAAAATTGGGGTGAAAAGCAGCATGATTGAAGTCAACCAGTTTGAGGAAGTTGTTCAAATCAAGATGAGCCGTGAGTTTGAAGGGCAACCGCTTTACTGGGTTGCGGCGTACCTTGTTGATGGGCTCCTTATCGATACCGGCTGTAGGCATGCGGCTGAGGAGTTGGTCGAATTTCTGGAGGGGCAGAATCTCAAATTCGCCGTAAACACGCATTATCACGAAGACCATATCGGTGCCAATCATCTTCTGAAACAGAAATTTGGCATCGAGATATTCGCACCTCGTGAATCGGTTCCTCTCATCAACCAGGTTCCCAAGTTGTATCCATATCAGGAGACGGCTTGGGGTTATCCAGAGCCCACTGAAGTGGATTGTTTGCCCGAGAAAGTAGAAACAGATCATTTTCATTTTGACGTGGTAGAGACTCCCGGGCATTGTAATGGACACGTAGCGTTAGTGGAACCGGGAAAAGGGTGGTGCTTTTCGGGAGACCTTTTTGTTTCGAAAAAGCCAAAGGTTATCCGACCAGAGGAGGATATCGGGGCGATTACAAGGTCAATGAAAAAGCTCGTTGCCCTCGGGACCGACAGACTTATTCTATTTGCCGCCCCGGGCAGGGTGGTACAGGATGGCCGCAATGCCCTTCGAACATGTATAGAATACTTCGAGGACTTGTCTCGGAGAGCAAAGCAACTTGAAAAAAAGGGTCTCTCGATTGTTGCTATTCGAGATGAACTTCTTGGGGAAGAAGGTCTCTTCCCTCAAGTTACAGATGGGCAGTTCTCCTCTGAAAACCTGATCCGAGCTGCTCTTCGTGCACAGATGTGATTTACCATGAGCGGCACACGTAGATAACAACCTGTTTGCAGTTCGCTCCGCAGCGAGGGACGCAAAGTATGTACGCGTTTCGCAGGGATAACACAGTTGCCTTGAGTGCTGTTATAATCTAAGTGATGAACTGGGTTGATATAGTCATTATAGCTGGCGCCATTTTATTCGGGTTGTTAGGGTTTTGGCAAGGATTTATTAAGGCGTTATTCGGAATTCTAGGGTTGATAGGTGGAATAGCGCTGGCGGGGCATTTTTATCAACCGCTTGCCTTAAAGCTTTCCTCGGAGGGTGCTGCATGGGCAGGGATAGCTGCCTATGCCATTATTCTGGTAGTCACGGTAATCGTTGTTGGTGTAGCTGGCTGGTTTGTGGCTAAGATGGTTCACGCTTTGCCCTTTGGCTGGCTGGATAGGCTGCTCGGTTTTATTCTGGGAGCTTTTATGGGAAGTATGCTGTGTGCTGCCGTGCTTGCCATCCTGTGCAAATATGTCCCCGGCGTGGAAGCTGCTGTGGCACAATCTGCGGTGGCAGCAACAGTGATGAAGGGATTTCCGCTGTTATTGGTTCTTATTCCTGATAATTTCGATTTCCTCAGCGGACTGTTTACTTAGCGCCTTTCAGGATATTGTCTATTATCTCTTTAAGCTCTCTTTTTGGTCTCAAACCGACGATTTGCTGAACGGGCTGACCATTGTGGAAAACGAGCATGGTGGGGATGGCAGCAATGCCATATCTGGCGGCGATGAAGCTATTCCCATCGACATTAAGTCTGGCAAAGTTCATCTTCCCCTGATACTCTGTATCCAGCGCTTCTAAAATAGGGCCAACAGCGATGCAAGGAGCGCACCACTCTGCCCAGAAATCCACCAGAACCGGCACTTTTGATTGTAAGACATCTTTTTCAAAGTCAGCTTCACCGTTTATTGTTATCATTACTCCTCCTTCCGGGATTCAACGGAGATTGAGATTGCTTCGCTTCGCTTGCAATGACAATAGGGGCTCGTGTTGACAATGGGGGCTTGCGATGACGATGGGGACTCGCAATGACATTTTCCAGGAAAAAGAACTCTATGGCATTCCTGGTAGTGTACTCAGCCACTGCAGCCTCGTCAATTCTCTTGAGTTGAGCCACAGCGCCGAGACTTCTGGTTATGTCACCAGGAGCGGAACGATATCTTGTCCCCCGGCCATAATATACCGGACAATCGGTTTCCAGAAGCAATTTATCCATTGGCGTTTCCTTAACCGCCCTCCTATGCTCTTCGTGATATTCAGCGGCAGGAGTGGCGGAGACATAATAGCCGCCGTTAATTATATCCCTGAGGACACTGGAAAAGCCAGTAAACCAGTGAAAAACGGCTTTAGCTATGCCAGCATCTTGGACTAATTGTAGCCCATCTCTCCAGGCATACCTGGTGTGAAGGCTCACCGGCTTGTCGTATTTTCTGGCTAATTCTAAAAAGAGTGCTAACACTTCTTTTTGGAATTCTTTGGATGCTCTTTTTACCACCCTCTTGTCGTAATCCAGTCCTATCTCACCGATAGCAATTGCTTGGGAGATATTCTGCTCGATGAATTCCAGTTCACCATTGACCTGGGAAGAATTGAACTCGCCTAATTGCCAGGGGTGCAATCCCAGTGCCGGGAAAACGAAGGAGGGATATTTCTGAGAAATCTCCAGCGTTTTTATATTCGAGCGATAATCTGAGCCCACGGCTATGATGGCGACGATGCCCTTTTCCCGGGCATTATCAAGTGTAGAATCGAGATTTTGCAATTCATCCAGGTGAGCGTGAGTATCGATAAGGCTATACAACTTCAGGTTGCTTTTCAGGGCGTGTTTGCTCGGCACGCAATTTCTTGTAATACGTGAGCCCCAGTTCAGTGGGCTTGTAGCTATAAAGGGAGAATTGTCCGGTTTCCTTGGTAATCATATTTGCCGAGAGAAGCACTTTCAGGAGCTGCTCGAGTCGGAGATCATCAAGAAGGCTTTTCTGGGGTTGTAAAAGGTATCACTTCAAATGTAACGAGGAACCTCACGTCTTTCTTGATAGAGACTATTCGACTTGTTCGGGCGAGATAAATTATTGATTATGTCTAATATCAAAGACATCAGCCGACTCTCTTCTCAAGAGATCCGGGATCTGATCCGAGAAGGCAAATGGGATAAACCAACTGCAGGCCTAGCCCTTGGTTATGCC
>JAUWGN010000150.1 GCA_030606385.1 Dehalococcoidia bacterium | reverse complement strand
AGCCTGATTGACAAACTCTGGTGTTCAAGGTAGAGTGTCTCGAATATTGGATAGGCCGAGTGTAACGTGAAAACAGTTAAAGTAGGTGGGTGTGGCATGATGTGGGGCGACCTTATCCAGCCTTCTGTTGAAATGGCTGAGAAGGCTGATGTGCACTATCAATGTTACGATTTTCTCTCTGAATTTACCATGTCGTTGCTTTATCGGTTGCGGCAGAGGAGTCCTCTTTCAGGTTATCCCACCGATGTTGTGGAATGGAATAAACGGCTTTTGCCAATCGCCATCAAGAAGGGCATCAGGCTTGTTTCTAATGGAGGAGGGGCTAATCCCGAGATAGTTGCTGACGAGATATTGTATGTAGCTCAGGCGCTGGAAGTGCCTTTGAAGCTGGGAGTTGTTACTGGCGATGATGTGCTTGATGCTATAAAGAGGCTGCGAAAGGAAGGGATGAAATTCCCCAACACGGATACTGGCGAGGAGGATATTACCAGCATCGAAGACAAGGTGATAGGTGCTCATGCTTACATCGGTGCTGACCAGATTATCGAGGCTCTTAAGGCGGGATGTGATGAGATAGTGGGAGGAAGGTTCTCCGATAACGCTTTATACGTTGGGCCAATGATGTATGAGTTTGGCTGGGAATATAAGGAACCTTATTGGAATAAGATTGGCGCTGCTATAACTGCGGGGCACATAGTTGAATCCTCCTGGTCGTGTTGTGGTGCGATGAGCAGCATATGGCGAGAGGTTCCTGAGCCCTGGCATCCTGGTTATCCTATTGTCGAGATGAATGAAGATGGCACTGCGGTAATCACCAAGACGCCTGACACGGGTGGTTTGGTGAACCGCCAAACAATCAGGGAGCAGTTGGTCTACGAGATTCTCGATCCTCGAAACTATATAATGCCCGATGGAATTGCTGATTTGACGACGTTGCATCTTGAGGATATGGGGCAGAACAGGGTAAGGATTACCAACATGACTGGAAAACCAAGACCTGACAAGCTGAAGGTAGGAATAGGCTTCCATGGTGGGTTTCTGTTTGATGTAACTGTTCACATTGTCTGGCCTGATGTTCTGGAGAAGGCGAGGATGTGCAAAAAGCATTTCCAGGAGTGGCTTAAGTGGGCTAATGTGCATCCTTTAGAGTGGGAGGTCCAGATTGACGGTGTTAACATGTGTTTGGGTCCCACCGTTTCCGTAGATGAAATAGAGGAAAAATATGGCCGGGACATTCCTGAGATAGGAGTAAGGTTTGCTACCAAGTGGCAAACTCGTGAAGAGGCGGAGTTCTTTAAGAAAGAGCTTGGAAGGGTTTGGTCAATTTTTCCTGGTTTGCCATTTGGACAGCATGTTCCGCCAGCCCCCATGCGGATAACAACTTTCTGGCCAACGCTTATCCCCAGGAGCGAAGTCCATCCTGCATTAGCTATAAAGGAAGGCAGACTGTAGGAAGGAGGCAGAATGGCAGTAGAGATACCAAAGACGGGTAAGGTGCAACTAAAGGATATTTGCTATGCACGCTCTGGAGATAGAGGGGATAAAAGCAACATTGGTTTGCAGGCTATTGATTTCGACGAAAAGATTTATGGACTGATAAAGAAGAAGGTGACCCCCGAGGCACTGCAGGAGCATTTCAAGGAGTGGAGCAAGGGTGATGTGCATGTTTATCCCATGGATAACATGAAGGCTTTGAATATCGTTCTTGACCATGGTCTTGGCGGGGGAATGACCACCACCCTCCGCTGGGATGGCACCGGAAGGGCAATGGGTCAGGCACTCTTGCGCATGTATATTGATGTCGATTAATAGTCTGTGACGCAGGTAACAGAAGTTCTCTAGCCTGGCAAAGGAGTTCACCTGCCAGGTTGGTTTTTATTGAGCTTGGTATTGTAAATATTACCTGGTTAGATTTATTATTTAATCAAGACTTCGTAATATGTGGGGATATCAATGGCGGTAACCAAAGAAAAGGAACTAAATATACAATCAATTAGCGAAGGTAAGTTGACCTGGTTCTATATTGAAAAGCCCTCTGCCGCTGAGGTTGAATTTTTAAAGCAGCGTTTCAAATTTCATCCCCTTAACCTGGATGACGTCTTGAGCCGTATCCAGCGCCCTAAAGTCGACGAATATGATGACCATTTATTCATAGTACTCCATTTTCCGGTATTTGATAGGGAGAATCGGATAATGAGACCGAGCGAAGTAGATGTTTTTGTCGGGGAAAATTATCTTGTCACTGTGCATTGTTCTGCTGACCTCAAGCCACTGGCTAAGTTCTTCAGGGAGTGTCAGATTAATGAAGAGAAGCGACGCGCCTATTTAGGACGAAGCTCCGGTTTTCTGTTCTACCATATTCTCGATAGGTTGGTTAACTATTGCTTCCCCATCCTGGGTAAGATTACTGAAAGCATTGATGATGTGGAGCATGTTATCTTCGCCAAAGCTGTTCCAGAAACAGTTCGTGAGATCGCCCTGATTCGGCATGACCTTATTTCTTTTCGCCGGGTTATTCATCCGCAGATACCGGTAATCGAGATGCTGGAGAACGAGGAATATCCTTTCTTTAAAGAAGACCAGGAAGCTTATTTTGGTGATATTGCTGACCATACTCGTAAAATCTGGGATGGGCTTGAAGATAGCAAGGAAGTCGTCGACGGGCTTGCTGAGACTAGCAATTGGTTAACTTCAAATCGGATTCAAGAGATAATGCGTGTTTTGACTATTATC
>JAUWGN010000115.1 GCA_030606385.1 Dehalococcoidia bacterium | reverse complement strand
ACTAAACTAAAGGCTTCGGGTATCGACGACTTAGTTCTAGACCCTGGTTCTAAGACTATGCTGGAAGTTATAAGAGACCAGACCCTTATTCGCCGAGCAACTCTAAAGCAAACGTTCAGGCCACTCGGTTACCCCACTATGGCCTTCCCTTGCTTCATGGTTAGAGATAATCCGCTGAAGGAAATGCTTATCGCTTCCTTATATGTAAACAAATATGCTGGCATTATTGTCCTTTCCAACCTTGATCCGAATCACATGCTTCCGCTTCTAGTGCAACGACTTAATATCTATACCGACCCTCGGTTTCCCATGGCAGTAGAGGAGAAATACTATGAGATAGGAGAACCCAATGAGGAATCCCCGGTTCTAATGACCTCAAACTGGGCTTTGACTTATTTCGTGGTAAGCTCAGCAATTGAGTCCACTAAGATTCCGACATTCCTCTTGGTACAGGATGCAGAGGGTCTTGGTATCCTGACCGGCTGGGCAGCAGGCAAGATCAGTGGCAGTACCATAGCTAAGCTGGTTAAAAATTGCGGAATTGAAGGGAGAGTGAAGCATAGACAGTTAGTCCTCCCAGGGAGAATAGCAAGAATTTCAGGTGCGACAATGGAAGCTCTGGATTGGAAGTGGGAGGTAACAGTTGGTGTTAGAGAAGCAACTGCAATAGGAGCCTTCCTTCCTAAATATGCTAAGGAACTCAAGGGGAAGATAGCCGCAGGGAAGGCAGTCCCAGAGTGAGGAAAGAGGAGTCTGTGACCGAGCAGTTAAAGGGGACATTAACCCCTGATAGAAAAGAAAGGAAGAACTTAATCTCTCTACTGCAGGAAATCCAGGAAAGCCTGGGATACCTTCCCCGAGAGGCGATGACAGAGTTGGCTAAGTTTTTGGAAATGCCAGCAGTCCGGGTTTATTCAGTGGCCACTTTCTATAATCAATTCCGGTTCACATCTATAGGAAAATATCCCATCCAGGTTTGCCTGGGAACTGCTTGCCATTTAAGGGGAGGTAAGCTTATCTTACAGGAATTTGAGAGACAGCTAGGAATTAAGGTAGGAGAGACTAGTCAAGATGGCAATTTCAGCTTGGAAAGGGTAGCTTGCATGGGGTGCTGTATGCTCGCCCCGGTAGTGAGGATAGGTGACAGAGCTCCAGCAGTAAAAATAGGCGATAAAATCTACCCCAAAATGACACCCTTTAAAGTAGATGAGATCTCAGTGCCCTACAAGCAGGAAATTGAAAAAGAGCGATCGGAGGAAGAGCAAATTCCGCAGTAGATTCCCCATTATACCCGTCTTTGACCTTCAATCCTGGTTAAGCTACAGTTTGCCTAACAAGATGAGGGGCTTCAAGAAACCCGTGGTGATACTAGCATGACTTTCAAGGAGCTCACAAACAGAGCGAAATCCGAGTGGGAAGCTTTGCAAAGCAGCACTCATATTCTCGTTGGCACAGCTACTTGTGGCAGGGCAGCCGGTGCTATGGAGACTGTTAAAGCATTTGAAGAAGAACTAAAGCGCCGGAATATCGAAGTTAAGGTTATCGAGGTCGGCTGCATGGGATTATGCTATGCCGAGCCCTTGGTCGCCATCTCTAGGCCTGAGTCCTTGCGTGTGGTATACCATCACATGACTCAGGAACTTGTCCCTCGACTTGTAGAAGGCTACATCATCAGCGATGACCCTTGCCTTGAGCTTGCTTTAGGCACGTTTGAGGTGGGGGAGGAGGGAGAAGCTCCTTATATACCAGAACTCCCCCGATTTGAAAAGGAGCTTCGCCTTGTGTTGCGCCGTTGCGGTTATATTGACCCCGAGAACATAAACCACTACCTCGCCAATGATGGCTACAGGGGACTGGAGAAAGCCTTAAAGATGCGGCCTGAGGAGATAATCGAGGAAATTAAGAAATCGGGACTTCGAGGGCGAGGTGGTGCGGGGTTTCCTACTGGCCTAAAATGGGAAATTTGTCATAGCTACTCTGCTACCCCAAAATATATAGTATGCAACGCTGATGAGGGTGACCCTGGCGCCTTTATGGACCGAATTGTTTTGGAAAGCGACCCGCAGCAGGTTATAGAAGGGATGATTATCGGTGGTTATGCCATAGGAGCCGACGAAGGCTATATTTATATTCGTGCTGAATATCCTCTGGCTGTTGAGCGGGTAAAGGTCGCCTTACAGCAGGCAGAGAAACTGGGTTTTTTGGGAGATAATATACTCAGCAGTGGCTTTGGCTTCCGTATCAATCTAGCTACCGGAGCCGGTGCGTTCGTCTCTGGCGAAGAAACGGGATTGATGGCTGCCATTGAAGGCGAGACAAGCGAACCCAGGCCAAGGCCACCGTATCCGGCAGAGTCTGGGTTGTGGGGCAAACCTACTGCTTTGAATAATGTAAAGACCTTTGCCAATATCCATTTGATAGTTGAGAGAGGGGCCGATTGGTTCGCTTCAATCGGCACTGAAAAAAGCAAAGGTACGGCGCTGTTTAGCTTGGCAGGTAAGATCAAAGATTCCGGACTCACCGAAGTACCTATGGGGACAACGATACGTGAGATAGTTTATGACATTGGAGATGGAATTCTCAATGATAGGGAATTTAAAGCAGTGCAGATTGGAGGCCCCTCGGGCGGTATGATTCCAGCGAATCTGCAGGACACGCCTATAGATTTTGATTCACTCACCTCAATCGGTTCAATGATGGGTTCAGGAGGATTTATTGTTATGGACGAGGATGACTGCGCCGTTGATGCAACGTGTTTCTTCGTCGACTTCATCACGAGAGAGTCATGCGGCAAGTGCACCCCGTGTAGAGTGGGCAATCTGCAGATGCTCAAAGTTCTAGAGAACATCACAAATGGCAAAGGTAAGATGGAAGATATTGACTTCCTCCTCGATCTGGCGGAGGATATCAAGGGTGGATCCCTTTGTGCCTTGGGAGGAACAGCACCTAATCCTGTTCTCACCTCCATCCGCTACTTTCAAGATGAATACGAAGCCCACGTCTTAGAGAAGCGTTGCCCTGCGAAGGTGTGCACTAACCTTACAGCTTACTGCATTCTGCAGGATAAATGCGACAGGTCGTGTGAGCACTGTGTCCTAACTTGCCCTACTGAAGCCATCGGGGGTGGAGTGGGAAAGATCAAGCATATTGACCAGGAAAAATGCGTAAATTGCGGCACCTGTAGGGATGTCTGCCCTCCAAAGTATAATGCGGTAGTAAAACTGTCACCGATTAGCTCGCTTCCCCTAGAGGATTTTGCCGCCAAAGAAAAGGCAGTGGCTAAAGCCATAGAAGAAAGCGAGACCTAAATGGCTCGAAAAATTGTTTCTACTGGTAGGGGAGGGGCAGGCAAGTCAACCTTCGTGGCTTTAATTGTTAGATACTTAAAGCCCCCCACACTTCTTGTCGACCTTGACCCTGACCTTAGCCTGGCCGATATGCTTGGGGCAGATTTCCGTAAGGAAAAGAAAAAGACGGTTTCGGAAGCACTTTATGATGTCATTGAAACAAGAAAAAGAGGGGCAAAGGTTTCAACGCCCACACATGAGCTGATGGAATCTTTGCTATGGAGCGATTGCTTGTATGAGGATATAGGTTTCGACCTTATCACTCTGGGGACAAAGCTGACCGAAGGCTGTTATTGTCCCCCAGATGAGCTGCTTAGGAGAACTATCCCTAAACTAGCTAGGAATTATACCAATGTAGTAATAGATTCACCAGCCGGGGTGGAGCACTTGAATCGAAATATAGTCTCTGATATAAACGACCTGTTTGTCATCTGTGACCCCTCTGAGAAATCTTTAAGACACATAGGTAGAATCAAAGAAATCATGAAGGCAGTAGGGATTAGGTACAATCGCTTTTACCTGGTGGCAAATTACGAATTTGATGAAGGAACAGAGGGCTATCTGCGAAACAGTGGTGAAATCTATCTCGGCAAGATAGATTATGACGCTAACCTGGAGCAATACAACTTGCAAGGGAAACCTCTTCTAGAACTCCCTGAGGATTCACCTGCTTGCTTATCTGTAAAGAGGATTTTGACAAAAGGAGGTTACGGATAGTAATGTATTGGTGAGCACAGTAGTATGTGCTTATTATTTTGTCTCACAGAAGCAGAAAATATGAAAGAGAAACGCCTATACTGGTGTCCTTTTTGCCATCGTAATGCCTCCTTAT
>JAUWGN010000091.1 GCA_030606385.1 Dehalococcoidia bacterium | reverse complement strand
TCTAAAGGCTAAGAGCAGTCAATGAACGATTCTGGGGATGTGATACCTGATTCGTAGCAGACCTAATTAGTATGGTGTCCCTGGAATTCACTGGGGTATCTCGTCACCCGTGATCCCGATAACTACCTCCTCAAGAGGAATATCTTTGCTGCTTAAACGTATTGCCTGCTTTGCCATATGCGCCAACCCGGAACAACAAGGTACTTCCATGTGCACCACAGTGAGGCTATTCACCTGTGAATGACTCAGGATGTCGGTCAGTTTCATCTGGTGGGCCTGGAAGTCATCCAGTTTGGGGCAAGCCACCAGCAGAGCATGACTTCTGAGGAAATCCTGGTGAAAGCTGGCGCAGGCAAAGGGCACACAATCGGCAGCCAGCACTAGATCAGCTTCCTGGAGGAAAGGCGCCGTCGGAGGGACAAGGGTAAGTTGAACTGGCCAGTGACCAAGCATCGACTGGTGAGGGAATGCGTCTTCAAGTGCAACTCCTGTTGCCTCTGATCTTTCAAACTGAGTGATCGTAGCCGAGGGGCAGCCACAGGGAAGTTTCTCCGTAGTTTCTTCTTTCTCCTCCAGGTGATGCCTCGCTGCCTCCTCGTCGAACTCCCAAGCTTCTCTCTCTTCAATGGTGATGGCCCCTTGGGGGCATTCCCCGAGGCAAGCGCCCAGGCCGTCGCAGTGTTTCTCGCTAACGAGTTTTGCCTTGCCGTCGACAATCTGAAGCGCTCCCTCGACACAGGCTGGAACACAGGCACCACAGCCATCGCATTTTTCTTCATCGATCTTGATAATCCTTCTTTTTGTCTTCGTCATTTGTCCGCTCCACCATTCCTCTTTTTATTTCGACGCCCTTTTCATCAGTCTTTCATAGACTTCTTCTCCGACACATTCCTTCGCATACTTACACCATTGGATGCATGATTCCAAATTGTTGTACACGGTAAATCCACATTTGGGGCAATCCATTTGCATGTCGGTGGAGAACATCTCCACCTCCTCGCCGCATTGTGGGCATTTCTTTAGCTCAATAGTCGGCGTTCTTATGTTGCTGGCTCCCGGACATTGCTCGAACATCGCTGCACCTCCTTATCATATTGTAATTCTCGGATACTATGATAAAACCCCAGCAGCCCAACTACTATGATTTATATCACATAAATTGAGAAAATAGCGGACAATGCTATCCTTCTTGAGACAGATTGAGGCGGGCATGGGCATCCCGGCTGTTTCCCTCAGCTACGGATAACTCTCGGAGCAGCCTGGGCCTATGCCATCGCGGAGAGATGCCTGCAGCGCGCAGCTGAAAGGCAGACCACGGCACGGGTTCTCCGATGATCGCCCTTAGCGCACCCTGTCTACCTCCTGCCATATTCGATGGCATCTACAGGACAAGTCTCCTTACACCTGTTGCACAGATAACATTCTTGCTTCAGATCATTTCTGCCTGCCTCATTCGTGGGACAAATCTCCCCGCAGTCTTTGCAATCAATGCAGTTCTCATTTCGCCTTAGCTTGAATAAACCCTTGATGGAAACTAGAGACAGCAGCGCACCGTACGGGCAGAACAACCGGCAAAATGGGCGGTATACAAATGCCGACAATATCAATAATGCTAGGAACACGTAGAAAAAGATGGAGGTTACATTTAAATAGAAGAACTGCCGGAATCCCAAATAGGCGAGGACTTCTATGGAAAAAGCCATGCCAAGGATGATGAATGCAACAAGGAAGAGCAGATGGAAAACAATGGGCACCGTTTTGTTTGTGATCTTCAGTTTCCTTCCTGGTACGCTGTAGGCTAACTCCTGTACTGCCCCGACCGGGCAGAGATAGCCGCAGAATATCCTTCCAAATACGAAAGTGAGAAGGACGAACAATACCATCATCACCACCACTGGTATTGCTGGCCCAGGTATTCCCGTATTCTCCAGAATGAGCAATTGGAATTGCTGGGGAATCATCGGGGCAAACACCACGAACCCCATGGTCGTGGATACGGCCAAGAACGCGTATCCAATCTTCCTGTTGAATTTGCCTCTACGCAACAGATAGACCAAGACGAAAAACGCAACTATGGCATAGACCATTCCGGCCAACATTTTAGGTACACCGTCAAAGCCCATCTCCAGATACCTCCTCCTTTCCAATCTTATCCCTGTTCCCCTGCCTTTCCATTATCTTCTCGATTGAGATTCCCATAATCACAACGAAGAGTATGGTCAGAAACAACCGCAACAACATGAACCGAACTCCGAGAAACTGAAGCTCAACCAGCTCTTGCGGTATTTTTATGCACGCCCACGCCGATAGGAAGATAATGATGTTGTGTATGCTGGCGCCCTTCTTCAGCAAGACAGTGGCCAGGGGAAAAGCCACATAAAGAGGCCCCGCAGGCAGCGCGCCAAGGATTATGGAGAGGATGATGCCCCTTATTCCCGATGCTCTCCCGAGATACTTCACCACCGTCTCTTTCGATATCCACACTGCAAAAAGGCCCATTATTATCATTACGGCAGGTAGTATGGACATCATTTCAATGAAAAAATTCCACGAGGTAGTGGTTATCCGCTCCCTGTTCTCCGGGAAGATTAATGTAAGTGCCACTGTAACGGCCAGTACCAATCCCAACAGTGCCAAGTCTCGGATCATTGCCTTTCTCTGCTTCTTCTTCACATCATCTCTCATAGAATTATCCCTATGATAAGAGCAATAATAATTGCGATGATAAAACTAAACCCGTTCCGCAAAATGGCCATTTTCTTTCCCAGCTCCCGTATTT
The DNA here is from genome assembly GCA_030606385.1 of Dehalococcoidia bacterium. GTDB lineage: Bacteria > Chloroflexota > Dehalococcoidia > GIF9 > AB-539-J10 > CG2-30-46-19. The sequence goes on along the minus strand of JAUWGN010000091.1, from coordinate 2,413 downwards.
CTAGGGGCAGCATAACAATGCCAACCATGGTCAATGTGGTTATGAGGGCGGCAACCGCTATGATAGATGCGCCACTCTGGAGCAAAGACGCCGCCAGAGGGAATGAGATAAGAGCAGGAACCTGCATCACCGCACCAAGAACACCAACAAGCAGAATACCACCCATTCCGGCACTTTCGCCCACGAACCTCGATATCTGGCTGGGAGACACAAATCCCAGAAGCAAACCGATTATGAGGATGATAATCAACACCACCGGAATTATTGCGAGAAATGATTTCCCAGCCACTTTGAGCGATAGTATTCCTTTAGCCCTATCCCTGGTAAGGGCAAATACAAGACAGCCGAGGGCGAAAACGTTTATCAAAATAGCAGTGGAGCTCATTTTGAATCACTTGTTCGAGCCTTACAGCAGAGTACCTGACATTGTGAAACGTACTCTTGCCTCAAGATGCTCTCTGTCGCTGCTTCCTGCCCATCTGTGGAGGTTTGCGAAGGCCATGCCGTTAGTGCCCTGAAACACGCCGTAAGATGCAGGGAGACAGCTCCTCTTGCTACAGTGCCTATCATACAGTGTCTATCATAAAGCCAGATGATACTGCCTACTATGATTTGAATCATAAATCATGTGGACGAGGACACACCAACAAACGACAGCACTCTGTCGAGACGCACCGAGTCTGCAAGATGGCCTCTAAACGGGTTTTATACTTGGGGCGAACCTTCGCTTAATAGTCTAAGCTTGGCCTCATCGAGGATAATTATCTTGCCGCGAACAGAACGAATAATGCCTTCGTCCTTCAGGCGGCTGGTAACCCGAATCGCTGTCTCGGTAGTAGTCCCTGCCATGTCCGCGATCTCCTGTCTGGTGAAAGGTAGGTCCGGGCCAAGCTTTGCAGAAAGCATGAGTAATGTCCTGGCAAGGCGCTGCTCAACCCGCTCACCTGCCAGATCCTTAAGGCGGCCTTGTGCATCCCTGAGGCGACCCCCCAGGACACTGATAATTTCTAGGGCTACCCGGGGACGATCGGAAAGAAATGATAGAAAGTCTTCCTTCTTGATTTCCAGCACCTTGGTATCAATCACAGCTTGGGCTGAAGCAGGATAAGGCTTACCTTCAAAAACGGCTACCTCTCCGAACATCTCATCCGGGCCAAAGAAAGCAATGATGAACTCCTTTCCTAAAGAGGAATGTTTAAGAACCTTTATCCTTCCTTCAACAACGATGTAGAACCAATCAGGAGCATCCCCTTCCCAGAATACAAACTCGCCTGACTTGAAGCTACGCTCGATAGCAAGTTTGGATAGCTCGACCAGTTCATCCTCATTTAGACTGGAGAAGATCAGCGATCTTTTGAGAATCTGAGATCTGTTAGCATACACCAAGTTATTAACCTTCTTCTCCCAGTGGCGCCCGGCACAAAGCGCGTTTGGATATGTAAATTATAGCACCTGCACTCTCTGACCTGCTCTTACGAGTGTACGGGTGGTGACTGAGTAGGTATTCTGGGGACATAATACCTGATTTGTAGCAGGCCTAATTAGTATTGCGTCTCTGGAATTCCCCTCTCTAACTACTATTAGTATATACTATCGGGGGTTGACTCGTCAATACCTTTGGTATATACCTCTAGTAAATATTAAACATATTTTAAAGAGGTCTTTATGGGGGGAAAAAAGATGGAGATTGGTGAGGTTTTACTGCCAGGATATAGGTGCCGATGTGGTCATGAATGGCGTGCACGCAACAATAATGAAAAACCAAGAGTATGCCCTAAATGTAAGAGCCCTAACTGGGACAGGCCATTTCAATTTCGTAGGGAGAAGATATGATGCCCCAACGAAAGGCTAAAAATAGCGAAGTCCATGCATATGAATTCATAAAGGCTAATCTCCGTCTTTTGGGTTGGGATGTACGCAATCCAGAACGTGCAGATAATGGTCAAGTATGGACACAGAATGAGTGTTTATCCAATCCAGAAATTAAAAGATGCTTAGGGCTAGCAAGACCAGAGAATATAGTAAAGGTAACTGAGAATGTCCTTTGGGTCATCGAAGCCAAAAGGACGCACGGAGAACTACAGAAAGCCCTTTATGAAGCAGAGTATGATTATGCCTCCAAATTCACTCAAAGCAAAATCTACAAAGTAGGTTTCATATCCGGGGTTGCGGGAAATGAGATAGACTCATTTCTAGTGCGAACTAAATACTTTAATGGTTCGCAATTTGTTCCTATTACACTGAATGCGATAGAGGCTACGGGACTTTTACGGCAATCAGATTTGCTCACTATTTTAAAAACAAGTAATCCCGATATAGCTGAACCAGAAATAGATGAAGGCCTATTCATTTCCCGTGCTGAGCATATCAACGAAATTCTTCATTTAGGTGCAGTCAACCCACATCAGAGAGC
>JAUWGN010000005.1 GCA_030606385.1 Dehalococcoidia bacterium | reverse complement strand
TAGGACCTACCAGCCCTCTATCACGGGTTCTGTTTGATTATGGGGTGGATGTCATTGCTGGGGTCAAGGTGGTCGAGCCAGAGAAAACGATTCGTTGTATCAGTGAGGGCGCAATTTTCAGTCAAATCGCAGGAGTAAAACTTGTAACTATGGCTAAAAAGGTTGCCTGGCAAGAGAAAAAGGAGCTAAATGACCAGACTTTTTGATTCTTTCCAGCGGGGCATAAATTACCTTAGAGTCTCAGTTACCGACCGCTGCAATCTACGGTGCATTTACTGCATGTCCCCTGAAGGTGTTCCCTGGATGCCGCATAGTGAAATACTATCTTATGAGGAAATTTCAGCTGTTGTTCGGATAGCAGCCGAACTGGGTATTAACAAAGTGAGACTTACCGGTGGTGAGCCGCTGATTAGAGCAGAGTTGCCTGAACTTATCCGAATGCTCTCTGAAGTAAAGGGAATTGATGACATATCCTTAACCACAAATGGGACACTTCTCAAGAAATATGCGATGGAGCTTAAGCAAGCAGGGCTAAAGCGAGTTAACATAAGTTTAGACACATTTAAAAGCGATAGGTTTCGATACATAACCCGCTGTGGTGAATTAAAAGATGCCCTTGATGGTATCGATGCGGCCATGAATGCTGACCTTCATCCGGTCAAGATAAACATGGTGGTCATGCGAGGCATAAATGATGATGAGGTGCTTGACTTTGCCAGGATGACTTGCAAGCAAGGGTGGCATGTCCGATTTATTGAGCGCATGCCTTTTACCGAAATAGCGGAAGTTGTGCCTTCAGATGAATTACGGCAGCGCATTATGGCGATTGGTTCACTTCTGAAAGCTGAAAGCTATCAGCTGTCAGCTATCAGTGGCAATGGACCAGCTAGGTATTACCGTTTACCTGGAGCCAGCGGCACTATAGGCTTTATTAGCCCTATCACTGAGCCTTTTTGCTCGGCTTGTAATCGATTGCGGCTCACTTCGAATGGACGGTTATGTCCCTGCCTTTTATCGGATGAAGGCGTTGACTTAAAACAGCCGCTGCGTAGCGAAGTCTCCTCTGAGGAGATAAAGCGGCTAATTTCAAAGGCAGTTGCCTTGAAGCCAGAACGTCATCACTTGTGTGAAGATGTGCCTATTTCTATAAAGCGAAGGATGTCACAAGCTGGAGGGTAGAGAAGGATGGGTGACAACAAAGGAGGTAGCTAATGGCAGAAGTAGAGCGGGTGCGTATGGTGGATGTTACTGAAAAAGGAGAAACAAAGCGTGAGGCAGTAGCGAAAGGGAGAGTAAAAATGAAGCCTGCCACTGTGGGCCTCATCCGCCAGGGCAAGATAGCGAAGGGGGACGTGTTAACTGTAGCGCAGACTGCAGGGATAATGGCAGCGAAGGAGACTTATCGTCTCATACCGCTATGCCATCCCTTGCTCCTTACCAATGTCACCGTAGAGTTTCATATTCCTGAGAAAGGCGATTTTATTGATGTCACTGCCATTGCTAAAGGCGTTGGAAAAACGGGGTTCGAAATGGAAGCACTGGTTGCTGTGTCGGTGACTGCTTTAACTATTTATGATATGTGCAAGCCGGTGGACAAGGCTATGACTATCGAAGGAATCCATCTGGCAAGAAAGAGTGGTGGTAAGAGCGGAGTTTATGTTGCTTCACCTTGATTGATTCTTTCAGGGTAATCGGAAGTTTTACCGAAATCGTCAAAGCAATTTAAAACCTCTGTTCGTTCTCCTCACCAGATTTTTTCTTGCCAAGCGTTCCAGGTGTTTTTCAATCATGACTTTTTCGAAGTGTTCATATATTTCCTTCGGCTCGGGCAATTTTCTGTAGATGAAAGCCTGGGAAACGATTTCTTGAACAGTCCGTTCCTCGCTCAAAAAGTCTATCAGTTTCTTTTCCCTTTCGAATATCTTGTTCAAATAAGCGTCTAATTTTTCCTTTATTGTTTCACGTCCGTATGTGATGGACTTGTGGCTCGAGATGGCAATTTCGAAGTCAAGTCCCTTGATATTTTCAATGGACTTGATGAACTGGTCAACATCTGAATCTATACAACCATACCACGGTCCGAATGTGGATAGATCGATATCGGCCAGGAAAACCAGGCGCTCACTTGGAACGGAAAAACAACAATGACCTGCTGAGTGCCCCGGCGTGTGAATCACATTTAGCTTGATAGACCCAAGGTCAAAAACATGCCTATTTTCGAATTCCAAGTCAACCCTCGAGTCCTTCAACCCGAAGAAGTCTCTTAAGTATAAATCGATGGATTTCTCCAATTCTATTCCAGGAGGTAAGTCATAAAGCTCCTTTAATTTTTCCACTGACCTTATCGGTGGGGCATCCAGTTTGTGACAGCATATTTTGGCGTCCTCAAAAAAATAATTGCAGGCAATGTGATCCTCGTGACCATGCGAAATCAAAACTAGGTCTATCTTCTTTTCTTTCGCTAGCTCTGCAGCTAACTTAGACCCTATGCCTGTGTCAATCAAGACCTTGATCGCGTCATCGATAAACAACGAGTTAGAGAAAGGATACCGTCCATCGTTTTCCCCCGGGATGAAAAAAAGTTTGTTTGCGATTTCGACATAGTTCAAAATACAGCCCTCGTCTATTGCTAATATTTGGCTCAAAAAGCCTTCTTCAAGTTAAACGGAAACTGCAAAAACCCAGCAAAGTTCGAAAAGCACCTTTAATTATGGCTTATGTGCTGTATGAACCTCCACCTACATCATTTTATATTTCGGTCCATCTCCGCCTTCAGGGATTCTCCATTGTATGTTCTGGTGGGGGCATTTTACCTGACAGGTCTGGCAGTGACTGCAGTTTGATGGGCTCAGGAGTATTTTCCCTTCGGCAAACCGGTATACTTGACAGGGACAAAAGAATTCACAGGGATGGCATTGATATTCCTCTCCGCAAGTCGTGCACAGTTGAGGGTTCGGCAAGGTGATATGTGACGGTGCGTCTTCTCTGTGGTGAGTGCCTGCAAGGCTAACAGCGGTAAGCTTATCAATTCCGCCTTCATATCGTCTGTTTAGCTTTGCTTTAGTCATATGTTTGTAGTCGGGTTCAGTGGTCAACCTCCCTGGGATAAATTTATGTAACAGTGAAGATGGCATGCCCAGGTAAATTCCAGCTCTACCAGCTTTGGAGAAAATCTGCCGGTAATTCCTTGCTTCATGTAGCTCCTTGCCCACAAAGCTACTCTCCAGTAAGCTTTTATATTTACCCAGTGTGTGTGCTGAAAATTCTTGTTTTTCGATAGCTTCAAAAACGACATTAGCTGCCAGTATCCCTGACTTGATGGCATAGTGGAGGCCTTTAAGCTTCCTGGTGCTCAATAAGTGAGCTGCGTCTCCTATTATGAGCGCACCATTTGCAACAGGTTCGGGCATTGAGTAGTAACCGCCTTCGGGGAGTGTCTTCGCCCCATAGGCAATCACTTCTCCATCGTAGAGCAGCCTTTTAACAAACCAGTGAGATTTCAGCAATTGAAGTTCTCTTTGGGGGTCGAGGTCACAATGTCTCCAATCCAGCGAGATGTAAATAGCCAGCGCCGCCAGGTCTTTTCCTATACTGTATATCGTGGCTCCACCGAAAGTGCTTGCCTTATTGGGGAACCCTAACATATACACCGCATAGTTACTTTCCAGGTTATTATATTTTGGCAACTTGATAATTTCTTTAACTCCAATGGAGTAAATGGGTGGGTTTGTGTTGTCAGCGAGGTTTAGCTTTTGAATCAATTGCCCTGATAACACGCCTAGGGAGCCGTCTCCAAAGACGGTCACCTTAGTTTTCAAAGTCTCACCGGGCGTGTAATTCGATTGAGGCTTCCCATCCTTATCTAGGCCTTTATCGCCCAGCTTTATTCCGGTAAGAGTTCTGTCTTTCACAATAACTTCCCCACCCACAAAACTGGTGTAAATTTCCACGCCGAGGGACCTGGCATGACCAGCCAGCCAGTTGACAAGCTCGCTCACTGAAACAGCGTAATTACCACAATGGCGCATGTAGGGGGGAACGAAGAGCTCGGGAATCTTTATGGGAAGCTTTGGTAATAGGAAGAAGACCTCGTCTTTCTTTACCTCGTTTGCCAGCATTTTCTTAATGAACTGGCTTTCATCCTTTCTCCAGTCGAGGATTAGCTCATCCAGGACTTCGGCTTCAAAGAGAGCACCAGATAAATTGTGCTGGCCTAGCTTATCTGCTTTTTCGATAACTACAACGGATTCATTCCTTCCATTCTTATTGAGTAACTGCTTTAACCTTATAGCTCCAGCCAAGCTTGCCGGTCCTGCCCCCACGAACAACACATCAGTGGTATTTAATAAGGACTCGTCTGTTGTGGTTTCCGTTTTAGCCATCGTTACATGCTGCTTAATACTTTGGTCAGGTCAGGGATTATGCTTTCCAGGTCTCCTACTATGCCGAAATCGGCGACTTTGAAAATGCGGGCGTTTGATTCCTTATTTATTGCCAGTATAACCTTGGAGTTTTGCATTCCGGTGATGTGCTGCACGGCTCCTGAAATTCCCACGGCCACATAGAGGTTAGGGGTAACTGTCTGCCCTGTCTGTCCAACTTGGTGACTGCGGTCTATAAATCCTGCTTCTACCGCTAACCTTGAAGCACCTACCATCGCTTGTTGATTTAGAAATCCGCCAAAGTTTTCAGCTAATGGGGGGATATATCTCTCAAAACTCTCCTTGCTCTTTAATCCTACGCCACCGCTGACGATTATGTCGGCGTCCTTAAGGTCAACTGTGGATTCGTAGAGCTCGGAGGAAATTATTCTTACCCCAAAATCCGATTTGGTTAAATGAGGAGCAAATTCGATAAGCTCACCGCTCTTACTTTTATCGGGCTCCAGAGCTTTCATAACTCCCGGTCTGACGGTAGCCATCTGCAATGGTGAATTCTTGGTAATTATGCTTGCCATTATATTTCCACCTAAAGCTGGTCTTGTTTGCATCATGACTGCAGTAAGCTCTTGGGTTCCTCTTTTGTGGTCTATTATATCCAGTTCAGTGCAATCAGCAGTTAGTCCAGATTTCGAGCTGTAGGCCACTCTAGGAGCAAGTTCCCTCCCCAAAGGCGTGGCACTGAATAACATTATCTGTGGCTTGTAATTGGCGATTAGCTCCGAAATCGCTTTCTTATACGGGATGGGGAGGAAGTGGTCGAGCAATCTATCCTCCACCACATAGACTTTGTCAGCGCCATGAGCTATCAGTTCTGATGCTAGGTGCTTTACATTCTCGCCCACCAAAATTGCCGCTGTCTTCTCATGCAGGGAACTTGCTAGCTCGGTTGCCTTTCCCAGTATTTCAAATGAGGCAGGATTTATTTCCCCACCTTCTTGTTCGGCATATACCCAGACTTCTCCCTGGTAATTACCTTTCTTGCTTGAGGGGAGTTGATATTTTGGCTGGGTGGTTTCTTCACTGGAAGCTGGTTCAGCGTGATATGCTTCTTTCACCATCTTTACCAGCTTTTCTAAATTTTCCTCAAAAATGCAACTCCTCTTACTAACTTCCTTGGGAGAAAAGACCCTTACCACATCAGTTCTGGAGCCTCCGAGTCCGATAAGAGAGCTGTCAGCGTCTATATCTTCGACATTCCACCGATAAAGTTCCTGAGAATATGCCCATCTTGTTCTGCTGAAAGAAGGGTAGAAGGGCTTCGTCCATTCAGTAACGGTTATCATGCAAGGATAACTCTGAGGAGACAGTGTTTCAGCTCCTCTTCTCGTTATCCTTTCCACCCTCAAGTCACCGTTTTCGATGCTGAATCCCGTTGCATATGCGATATGTAGCATATTCAGTTCTTCAGCGACTTGTGGTGGAACCTGGGCAGTATCGCCATCTATTGACTGCATGCCTGTGATAATCAGGTATTGGTTATCTCCTTGGAATATATCTTTGGCAATTCTTCTTATCGCTTGAGCCAGTGGATATGAGGTAGCTGGTGTATCTGCACCTCCCAGCTTTCTGTCGGTCAACAAGATGCCTTTGTCAGCACCTATGGAAAGGGTATAGGTGAGAACCTCTTCGGCAAAGGGAGGTCCCATTGTTAAGCTCACTACCTCGCCGCCAAGCTGTTTCCTCAGGCTTAAGGCAAATGTCAATGCTTGCTTGTCAAGCTCATTGCATACGTTGTCTAACAGGGCTCTCTTCAAGGTGCCCTTTTCTATATCCCAGGCATCGTTGGGAATATTCTTGATGTCAGGTACCTGTTTGACTAAAACTAGGTAATTCATCGAGATTCAAACTGGAATCTTACCAATAACAGCTTACCGTTTGCAACTTTATGTAATTGCTCTCTCTGTCAAAGGGGGCAAAGGGTAAAAGAAGTATTTTTTAAAAAGAAGAGTGTGAGAAAATATAGACAGGTAAGTCTCGATAATGCTATTATACGACTTTGCACTAGGAGTTAGGTATGAAATTAACCCGGAGGGACTTCTTGAAGCTTTGCGGAGGGACTACTGCCGGAGTTGCCCTTCTGGGGATGTTGGGTCCCGAATCCTTTCTTGAAGCGGCTCCTATAGACATCCCGCTCAGAAAAAGAATTGGCGAAAAAACCACTATTTGTTGTTTTTGTGGTGTGGGCTGTGGGGTGATCGTAGCCTCTGATGAGAACGGAAAAGCGATAAATATTGAGGGAGACCCTGACCATCCTATTAATCAGGGGGCATCGTGCAGCAAGGGGTCAGCTCTTATTCAGGTAACCAATAATGAGCGCCGTCTGGACAAAGTGTTGTATCGTGCGCCATATTCCTCTGATTGGGAGGAGGTGTCCTGGGATTGGGCTATTGACAAAATCGCCAGGAATATCAAAAAAACACGAGATGAGAACTGGACTTATAAAGATGAAAAAGGACGCGTCGTCAATCATACCGAGGCTATCGGATGGGATGGCAGCGCTACGGTCAACAATGAAGAGGCATATCTGTTCACCAAGTTTGCGCGTACCCTGGGAATAACCTACCTTGAGCACTGCGCCAGGTTGTGTCATTCTTCCACTGTAGCTGCCCTGGGAGCATCGTTCGGACGGGGGGCGATGACCAATCACTGGATAGACATTAAGAACAGTAATTGCATAATGATAATCGGCAGCAATGCTGCTGAGAATCATCCTCTTGCCTTCAAATGGGTAATCAAAGCTATGGAAAAAGGTGCCAAGCTTATCAGTGTTGACCCTCGTTTCACCAGGACTTCCTCCAGGGCGGATATCTATGCCAAGATGAGGTCGGGTACTGATGTGGCATTCATTGGCGGAATGATTAAATATGTAATCGAGGACATAGAGAAACATCCTGAGAATTACAATATGACCTATATTGAAGAATATACCAATGCCACCCTGCTCATAGACCCTAATTTTGAGGGACCAGCGGACCTGGATGGGCTCTTCTGTGGCTATGATGCTGGTAAGAGGGTTTACGATAGATCCAGTTGGGTATACCAACTGGATGATAAGGGTATTCCTAAGAGAGACCTCTCACTTAAAGACCCGAACTGTGTTTTCCAGCTGTTGAAGAAACAGTTCGCTAGATATGATGTTGATACTGTGTGCAGCATTACCGGAACACCTAAAGATGTTTACCTCAAGGTGTGTGAGACTTATACTGCCATGGGCAAGCCTGATAAAGCAAGCACTATCATCTATGCTATGGGCACTACCCAGCATACCAACGCTGCCCAGATGATTCGCTCCTATGCAGTGTTGCAACTTCTATTGGGCAATGTCGGCGTAGCTGGTGGAGGAATTAACGCCGCTCGAGGGCAGAGCAATGTCCAGGGCTCAACAGACCACTGCATCCTCTATCATATCCTCCCCGGTTACCTTAAGACTCCTCAGCCCGACGATGTGGACTTGAAAGTTTATCTCGAGCACTATGCTCCTACAACCAGTGACCCCTTGAGTGCTAACTGGTGGCAGAATTATGATAAATATATCATCAGCCTGCTTAAAGCATGGTACGGTGATGCCGCTGTTGCTTCGAATGACTTTGCCTATGAATACCTGCCCAAGTTTCATGGCGACCATTCACATATTGCCCTGGCAGAAGCGATGGAAAATGGTGTGGTAAAGGGGCTTATATCCCCGGGGCACAATACTGCTGTTTCTGGCCCCAATGCTAATTTAGAGCGTGCTGGCCTGGATAAACTTGACTGGCTCGTGGTCTGCGATTTATGGGAGACGGAAACAGCTGCTCACTGGAAGAGACCCGGGGTTGACCCATCCCGGATAGGCACTGAGGATTTCCTGTTGCCCGTCAAAGCCTCGATGGAGAAGGAAGGCAGCCTTACTAACAGCGGGCGCTGGTCTCAGTGGCGATATAAGTGCTGTGATGGTCCAAGTATGGCAAGGAGCGACCTGTGGATTGTCACCAAGCTCGTCATGAAGCTGAAGGAGCTGTATGCCACAGAAGGCGGAGAGTACCCTGACCCGATTTCAAACTTAACCTGGGATTATGGGGAGGAGCCCGATGTCCATAAGGTAGCTAAGGAGATTAATGGATATGACCTCGAAACTGGCCAGCTTCTTCCCAGCTTCACAAAGCTTAAAAATGATGGCACGACTTCATCAGGTAATTGGCTTTACTGTGCCAGCTATACCGAGGAAGGAAATATGGCAGCACGGCGAGACTCAACACAGACCCCTGCCCAGGCTAATATTGGGCTTTATCCCAACTGGGCATGGTGCTGGCCGGTGAATCGCCGTATTCTCTATAATCGAGCCTCAGTCGACTTAGATGGTAATCCGTTCAATCCTGACAAGCCTGTTGTCAGTTGGCATCCCTTACTCGGGAAGTGGGAAGGTGATGTTCCTGACGGCGGTTGGCCTCCCATGTCTCAGGAAGGGACCAAGCTCCCCTTCATTATGACTTCTGAGGGACGGGGACATCTCTTTGCCTCTGGTGAGGCTCTTAAGGATGGACCTATGCCTGAGCACTATGAGCCTTGGGAGAGCCCGGTGGACAATCTTTTATCTGGTACCCAGAATGACCCTGTGATTACCATCTGGGAATCTCTCGTCAAAGGCGATGTTAGTAAATACCCCATCGTGGCTACTACTTACAGGCTGACTGAACAGTGGCAGGCGGGACAGATGACCCGGAATCTACCCTGGTTGGTGGAGCTCATGCCTGAGATGTTTGTCGAATTGAGCGAGGAACTGGCAGTGGAGAAGGGTATCAAAAATGGTGGAATGGTCATTGTGGAGTCGGCACGAGGCAAAATAGAAGCAGTGGCTGTTGTCACCAGGCGTTTCACCCCCTTCTCAATCAACGGGAAAAGGGTACACCAGATTGGCATACCCTGGCATTGGGGCTATATAGGGTTATCTAAGGGGGATAGCGCCAATATACTTACCCCGAATATAGGTGATGCCAATACTACCATACCGGAATACAAAGCATTCCTGTGCGACATAAGGGCTAAATGAGGTAAGAAGCAATGGCTAAAGCGATGCTTAATGATGTCACTAAGTGCATTGGCTGTCGTGCTTGTCAGGTAGCTTGCAAAGAATGGAATGACCTTCCTGCTGAGCAAACCACCAATCGGGGGACATACGAGAATCCCCCCGACCTTTCTGCTGATACCTGGACGAAGATTATATTTAAGGAATATAGTGAAGACGGAACGCTGAGGTGGCTTTTCAGGAAGGAACAATGTATGCATTGCACCGACGCAGCGTGCGTTAATGTTTGTCCTACCGGTGCGCTTCAACGTCATCCAACCCTGGGCTTTGTGACCTATGTTAGACATAAGTGCAGTGGCTGTGGTTATTGTGTCGAATTCTGCCCCTTTGATATTCCCAGGATGGACAGGGAATCTAATAAGCTACTTGGTACGGGGTTGATGGGAGGAAAGTGCGACTTTTGCTTCGACCGGGTCAGCAATGGACTGGAACCTGCCTGTGCTAAAGCTTGTCCCACCGGAGCGATAAAATTTGGTGAGTGGGAGGACTTGGTAATAGAGGGAAAACAAAGAGTCCAGGTTCTAAAGGAGACCCACCCTGATGCCAACCTCTATGGTGAGTATGAACTGGATGGTTTACATATGCTGTATGTTTTAGATGAGCGCCCTGAAGTTTATGACCTTCCTGTAGACCCCCAGATGCCTGCTGCTGCCACTGCATTGAATGTTGGTAAATGGACAGGTGTTGGGCTTGGTTTGCTGGCTGGCGCTGGGATGTTTGGGGCAGCAATGCTTGCCAGAGCAAGAATGATTGAAAGGAAGAAGAAGGAGGAAAGTGCAGAAAGCTGAGAAAGAGAAAGGCTTTTGGGCCTCTATCTTCGAGTCTATAGGGGATATTATCGCAACCTTCATTCACGATGCTTTGTTTGATGACCCCGGGAGGCCAGGGGTTAGGCGATTTAGCTTGCAAGCAAGGGCATTTCACTGGATAGTGGCAGGGTTGGTTATATTGATGGGACTAACCGGCTTGATATTGTTTGTGCCTGGTTGGGGTGCAATCGCCTTGACAGGCTGGACTCGCATCATCCACCGAATTTGCGCTTATGCCTTTGGAATTGTCCTGGTGCTCTACTTTATAACATATCCCAAGGCCGGCTTGGCGTTTATAAAAGAAGCCTTTACCTGGAAGAAGGAAGCTATTGGCTGGGTTAAGGCGGCAACTGATTACTACACCGGTGGTGATGAGAGCAAGATGCCACCTCAGGGACATATAAACCCGGGACAGAATTTATGGCAGCTTATCACCATTGTCTGTGGTGTAATCTTCTTTGTAACTGGGGCTATCCTGTGTTTTGGTAAGGGTGCTGTGTCTCCAGGCGTTTTCCAGTGGTCTCTCTTTACCCATGCTCTCGCCTTCATCATTGGTGGCTGTATGTTCATAGTGCATGTTCTCTTAGGTACGGTGCATCCCAGAATGAGTGAATCACTCCGTTCCATGATAACTGGCAAGGTATCCGAGGAATATGCCAAGAGTCACTATGGCAAGTGGTATGAGGAAATTTCCAAACAGCAGTAGAGAGTGAGCACACAGGCCGATAGTGGGACCGTAGAGCAACTGGGGGAATGGAAGCAGACTCGCTATATAGACCTTCGCCGAAAATTGCTCGGACTCAAGGTAAAAGATTCCTATCTGCCAGTATTGGATGAGCATATTCGCCAGGTAGCTGAACGCTTTGCACAATCTAATTTTGTTCTCCAATTTGAGGACGTGTTTCCTGACCAGGCGTTATTTTGCGAACTGTTCTCAGAAGCAAACGGTATAGTTAGCGAACAAATTCCCGATTCCCGGGCGGAGAATCCACAGCCATCTTTAATAAAAAAAGCAGCTAATGCCTGGTATCGGTATTCTTCGATGAGCGACATCGCTCAGAAGATAGGCATTAGCTGGGAAGCGCTTTCACTCTGTCTCAAAAATGCTTTCCATCCGATACTGGTCAGGTATTCTGAAAAATTATCGCCTTTAGTAAAGCAGGATTCTTGGCGCCAAAGGGTATGTCCTGTCTGTGGAGGTAAGCCGGATTTCTCCTTCCTTGATAGAGAAGCAGGTGCTAGATGGCTGATATGCTCCCGATGTGATACCGAATGGCTTTTTCTTCGGCTTGAGTGTCCTTTCTGTGGTAACCAAGACCAAGATTCTCTAGCTTATCTCACCGATGGGAAGGAATTATACCGCCTTTATACTTGCGAGCAATGTCGAATTTACGTCAAGGCTATTGACCTGCGTCGCACTGAAGGCGAGGTGCTATTCCCTTTAGAGCGTATTCTCACCCTCGATTTGGATAGACAGGCACACGAAGCGGGATATCAACCTGGGTGGTAATTACGGAATCCTTCCCATCTTCTGGTTGTTATTGAGGAGCGAGTCTGTGGGGTTGACAGGATTTTTCAGGTAATATAGAGTAGGTAAGCAGTTACCTATTACCTTAACTAAATGGGATGTTGGGAGTATTGTAATGGGCTTTGAAAGCCAAGAAGTTGAGAGGAAAGTAGTTTCCATCTTGAATATCTTGGGTAAGCAGCGGGAGCCACTGGGTGCCAGAGTTATTGCGCGTCGTTTGAAAGATCATGGTGTTGAGCTTAGTGAAAGGGCAGTGAGATATCACCTTAAATTAATGGATGAAAGGGGATTAACCAAGTCTGTAGGGAAAGATGGTCGGTTGCTCACCGAGCAAGGAATCGAGGAGACAAGGAATGCTCTAGCTCGAGACAAGATGGGGTTCGCTCTGTCAAGGATTGAAGCACTTGCCTTTCGCACCAGCTTTGATTGGGAAAAATGTTCCGGCCTGGTTCCAGTCAATATCTCGCTTTTTCCAAGCGAAAACTTTAAAAAGGCGCTTAGAGCAATGAGGGAAGCGTTTGAGGCTGGGCTTTGTGTGAGTGAGTTAGTAGCGGTGGCATGTGAAGGAGAAAAGCTAGGCGAAGTAATGGTCCCTCAGGGAAAAATAGGATTTGCCACGGTTTGCAGTATTATCATCAATGGCTCTCTTCTTAAGGCGGGTATCCCGCTGGAATCTCGTTTCGGTGGCATCCTCCAGATTCGAGATCATAAGCCCACCCGTTTTGTGGATTTCATACATTATGCTGGCTCGACATTAGACCCTTCAGAGGTATTCATTAAAGCCAGGATGACATCTGTGGGTGAAATAGTAAGCAGTGGAGGCGGGAAAATTGTGGCAAATTATCGAGAGATACCAGCCTTCTGCCGCCCAATGACGGATAACATAGTAACAAAGCTGAAGGAAGCCGGGTTGGGAGGGCTGATAGTGATGGGCGAGCCAAGTCAGCCAGTGTGTGAAATACCCATAGCATTAAATAGAGTGGGGATGGTTCTCATGGGAGGTTTAAATCCTGTCGCTGCTGCTGAGGAACAAGGTATAGAAGCTGAAAATATGTCTATGAGCACCGTCATGGAGTATCGAGATTTAGTTAACTTTAAGGAGGCTTGGAGTGAATGAGGTAAGAATTATACCTTGTCTTGATGTGAAAGATGGCAGAGTAGTCAAGGGGATAAACTTTGTGAATCTGAGGGATGCACGAGACCCTGTAGAGGCGGCAGGGGCTTACTGTAAGGAAGGCGCCGATGAGCTGGTTTTCCTTGATATCTTTGCCACTGTGGAGAATAGAGGGACAAGGCTGGAATGGGTCAGGAAAGTGGCGGAGAGGGTTACCATTCCCTTTGCCGTTGGAGGGGGGATTAGAAATATCGAGGATATGAAAGCCTTGTTCGACATTGGTGTGGATAAAGTCTCCATCAACACCGCTGCGGTGAAAAGTCCTGAGCTTATATCGGAAGCATCAAGGAGATTTGGGAAGGAAAAGCTTGTGGTGGCTATTGATGGGCGCAAGAATTCACCTGGAAGTGGTCTTCCCCGATTGGAGGTGGTGGTTAAAAGTGGCAGCGAAGCCACCGGGATGGAGATTGTCAGTTGGGCAAGGAGGGTGGAAGAATTGGGGGCTGGCGAAATTCTACTTACCAGCAAGGATGCTGATGGAACCAAAGAGGGCTATGATCTGGAGATGACCAAAGCAGTGGCTGAAGCTGTTAGCATACCGGTTACTGCATCAGGGGGGGCGGGAAAGCTGGAACATCTTTATGAAGCTGTAGTAATTGGCAAAGCCTCGGCAGTTTTAGCTGCCTCCATTTTTCATTTCGGGGAAATATCTATCCCTGAGGCAAAAAGATATCTTAAGGAGAAGGGAATAGCAGTAATAATATAAGGTGTTTAATTGTCACCCTAAGCGGCAACGAAGGGTCTAGATTCTTCGCTTCGCTCAGAATGACGAGAAGCGAGAAGGTATCTTGAGGAAAAGGGAATAGCAGTAAACATATGAAGGAGGTGAACGATGTCTTTAAGTAAACCAAATGCAAGTGCAGCAACCAAAACGAGAAACAGAGTTACTCCCTCTCCTTCATCTGGACTCTGTGTAACCTGTTTAGATGGCTGTCCCGGGCTTTGTGAAGTGGGAAAATCTGCCATCAGGGGGAGGGAGGTTCTCTATCCTCAGCCTTTTGGGGAAGTTATAGCTGGGTCAGAGAAAGATTATCCTGTCGATTTTTCCCATTTTAATATCCAGGGCAGTTGCGTTGGCGCACTTGGCATTGAAGCAGATTCGGATAAGGCTCTTTTCTCTGCGGTTGATATTTCGACTGAAATAGGGGCTGGTGAAAACAAGATAAAACTAAAGGTTCCCTTCTTCACCGGCGCTTTAGGTTCCACTGAAATAGCCAGGGTGAATTGGGAGGGTACTGCTATTGCCATTGCTATCTGCGGTGCTGTGCTTGTCTGTGGAGAGAATGTTTGTGGCATAGACCCTGATGCCGAGTTTAAAAATGGAAAGATTGTTAAGTCACCTGATCTTGAAAGGAGAGTGAAGGTATATAAGGATTGGTATGAAGGCTATGGGACGATGCTTGTGCAGGCGAATGTGGAGGATACTCGACTTGGCGTTCCTGAGTACGCAGTGGAGAAGCTTGGTGTTGAAGGCATAGAGATAAAGTGGGGGCAAGGAGCCAAGGATATAGGTGGGGAGGTTAAGCTACCGACCCTGGAAAGGGCGCTTGAGCTTAAACGAAGAGGATATATCGTCATACCTGACCCCGAAGCTCCTGTAGTTCGAGAGGCTTATAAAGCGGGGGGAATAAAGGAATTCGAGAGGCATTCCCGCCTTGGAATGGTAGATGAGGAGGCGTTCTTAAAGGAAGTAGAAAGACTGAGAAAGATAGGTGCCAAGTATGTTACTTTGAAAACGGGTGCCTACAGACCAGTGGATTTAGCTCGGGCGGTAAAATTCACCTCTGAAGCTAAAATAGACCTTCTCACTGTTGATGGTGCTGGTGGTGGAACCGGGATGAGTCCCTGGCGGATGATGAATGAATGGGGGATTCCTACGGTTTACCTGGAAAGCCTTCTTTATAAATTCCTTAAGAAGCTTGACGAAAAAGGGGCTTTTGTTCCTAGTTGTGCCATAGCTGGGGGTATCGCTCTTGAGGATCATATTTTCAAGGCCTTGGCCTTGGGAGCTCCGTATGTAAAGACGGTGTGTATGGGTCGCGCTACACTTACTGCAGCTATGGTGGGAAGGACTCAGGAGCAGCTTCTCAAGAAAAAGCATGGGGAAGATGAGGAGTACCGAAAAGCTCTCTTGCGAACTTTTATCAGTGCACCTGGGCTTAGGGAAAGATATAAAGAGGATTTCGGTAGAATTCCCTTGGCGGCAATAGGTGTCTATACTTATTATGACAGGCTTGCTACAGGTTTGAGACAACTGATGGCAGGTGAGCGCAAATTTGCTCTTAACTTCATAGATAGAAATGACCTCGTTGCTCTGACACGAGAAGCAGCAGATGTTTCCGGCATCCCTTATGTGATGGAATCGGATATGGAGGAAGCGGAGAAAATCTTAGCGTAAAGAGAAGTAGTTTAGTATCACATAGCCTGGTTCAGCTCGAAAACCACAGTTTGAAGGTCACTGGGTAGGGAAGCCTTTGTGACGGAAAGTTTTGCTTTGGGCTCTATCTCGTGAATGCCCATTTTGCTCAGGAACTCGTCTGCGCTCTCTAGATTTCTAGTTAACACATCTGTCTTGTAGTGCATGGGGATAACAATGTGGGGAGTCAATTGTTTTACTATCTCAGCAGCTTCGTCTATCGATATCGTGGATACCTCGCCAACAGGCAAAAACAGGATGTCGCAGTTTCCTAATTCCCCTGCCAATGATGATGTTAATGCATGTCCCAGGTCTCCAAGGTGACATAAACTTAAACCTTCCATCTCTATGAGATAGATGGTATTTTTACCTCTGGTCTCGCCCTTTTCTTTATCGTGGTAGCTGGCAAGCCCGGTGATGAATATGGTTCCTATTTCATATTCCCCGGGACCTTTAACCTGTTTAGGGCTGTTGGCGATGCCTTCAATATAGCTGTGACCGGGATGAAAATGGCTCACCGTTACTATATCTGCTTCGGGTTCACCCAATGAATAGCCTAACTCGGGACAATACGGGTCAGTGAGAACGGTCTTTTCCTTTCCTTTAAGAACAAAGCAGGAATGCCCCAGCCACCTGATTTCCACGTTGGTCATTTTAACATCTTCATTTGTGCAAAGCGAGTTGACATTAAATAATTTACCTGTTATTATTGACATATGTCCATAATTACTAGCGAAAAGGTGGTAATTTTTAATGGCTAGACCGGTTAAGTTGCGCTATATCGCTGAATTGCCCAGTGCTAATTCTTTCAGACCGATGGGAATTCCTGCAAATTTATTACAGACGGTGCGCCTTTCGCTTGAGGAAATTGAAGCTATTCGCCTCAAGGATTTGGAGGGGTTGGAGCAAGAGGAATGTGCTGAGAGGATGCATATTTCCAGGCCAACATTTCATCGAGTTCTCGGATTGGGACGTAAGAAACTAGCTGATGCTCTGGTCAATGGTAAGGCTATTCAAGTTGAGGGGGGAAACTTCGGGTTACCTCAGCAGCGTTTCAGATGCAATAACGATGGGCATGAATGGAATGTGCCTTTTGAGATTCTGGCGAGCAGGTTGCCTTTATCCTGTCCTGTCTGCTCCAGCGTAAATATTCAACCTACGCCGCTTCCACCATTTGGGTGGGGGAGGGGACGTGGCAGGGGATTTCGCGGTGGCAGACGATGGTAGCAAAAAATAAATAGAAAGGAGGTGAGAGAAGATGCCATTTGGAGATGGAACTGGACCTAGGGGGTTGGGACCAATGACTGGTAGAGCGGCTGGCTTTTGTGCCGGTTTCGGCATGCCAGGTTTTGCCAATCTCGTACCTGGAAGGTGGTTTGGTGGGGGCTATGGAGCACCAATGTCGGCTGGGTTTGGTGGGGGCTATGGAGCACCAATGTCGGCTGGGTTTGGTGGGGGCTATGGAGCACCAATGTCGGCTGGGTTTGGTGGGGGCTATGGAGCACC
>JAUWGN010000074.1 GCA_030606385.1 Dehalococcoidia bacterium | reverse complement strand
CCTGACCAGAAATATGGCGAGGAACTCAAGGCGTTTATCGTGTTGAAGCCGGGTGAGGAAGCTACCGAGCAGGAGGTAATCGATTTTTGCAAGGGGAAGCTCACTAGCTTCAAGACACCGAAGTATGTTCAGTTTCTCGATTCGCTCCCGAAGAACCCCATGGGTAAGATACTGTATAAAGAGCTGCGGAAAATGGGCTAAATTTGCCACACTGGCACCTCTTGGGGGATCTGAACCGGCCACCTGCTTGATAAAGCAACCCGGCGGGGATTGACCAGCGAGTAGATGGTAAATTGTAACCTGTCGCTCATTTTGCCTGCTCTCTGTGGGCAGCCAAGTTTGTTGGCTTAAACAGCGTTTTTAGTAAAAATCGTCACCTTTAGAGCTAACCACTATTGACAAATACAGCAGTTTGTCTATAGACTTGTCTAGTGTTATGGCAAATGAGGGTTTGACAATAGCACAGGCGGCCAACTCACTGGGGGTATCCGCCCGGACAGTCAGACGGTATATCAAGAGTGGCAAGCTGGATGCTGAGTTTATCCAGGGAAATCATGGGGGAGAATTCAGGATATCCGCGATACCGCCTGAGCTAATTAGGGGAAAAACCCTGGACAAACAGCCTGGCCAGACCATAGACACCCTTCAAGCGTTACTGCACGAGTTGCAGCAACAAAATCTACAGCTTGCTGCTCAACTCGGGGCGGCGACGGAGAGGGTCCATGCCTTGGAAAGTCAAGTTAAATTACTCACTGCTGGCAGACAACCCTGGTGGCGAAGACTATTTAGGCGCATCCCCAAAATGTCTCCTTAGAAAATCGCACTGTGCCCTATAAGGCATAACGCTTGACCGCCAGTAATATTAGGACTCCGGGGAGTAACGGCTTCGTCTTTTGATATGTTCCTTGGGGAAACAGCTTGAACGGAAGATGTTAGCAAAATGCGATGATTTAGCTGGCGCGCCTAGAGGGATTCGAACCCACGACCCCCGGTTCCGAAGACCGGTGCTCTATTCCGCTGAGCTATAGGCGCATAATTAAAAAGGGTGAGCGGTGGGATTTGAACCCACGATCTCCAGGGCCACAACCTGGCGCCTTAACCACTGGGCTACGCCCACCACAAACATAAACATTATACCGACAATCGTCATCTCTTTCAATTTCGTAGCCTCATTGGCGACTTCCTTTTCCGTCATTGCGAGGCTTGTCCCGAGCGAAGCGAGAGAACTCGACGAAGCAACCTCCAAGTTAATAGCTTTCAGCTTTCAGCTATCAGCCTTTAGCCTCATACGGCCTGCTTTTTCATTTTTGCTCTGTCATTTTGCCCTTTGATTTTTGAGTTTTGCTTTCCTGGGATTGCCACGCCTTCGGCTCGCAATGACAATTAAAAAAGGGCTCGCAATGACAAAGAGGGTTGTTCGTCATTGGGATAAGCGTATGGAGAGGGTTATCCCTGTGCATAATCTCATTTCGTGGCCTCTCTATTATTGTTGGGAAGCGATATAGTATTATATTGTCCTGAAGCGAGCTAAAAGGTAATTTTTATTGGAATAGTCGGATGAGTGAACAGCTTAAAGCATGGCGAGGCAAGCTTTTTGGTGGGAAGCGGAAAGGACCTCAAGGACGGCGGATTAAACTTTCCCCGGCGGCTATCGCCGGCATAATCGTATTTGTCCTTTGTGGCATAGCATTATACATCCGGGTGGCTTTGCCCTACGACAGCGTTTTTTCCGATGGCTCAGTGTGGTTCAAGGGAGCTGACCCGTGGTATCACATGAGATTGGTGGATAACCTGGTTCACCATTTCCCCCAGCGTATTTGGTTTGATGCCTATTCCAATTATCCGCATGGCCTTGTAGTACCCTTCCCACCTTTCTATGGCTGGCTCATCGCCGGTGCTGCCTGGCTAATTGGCCTGGGTCATCCCAGCGTGCATACTGTAGAGACAGTCGGTGCCTTTACTCCAGCTATTCTCGGCGCGTTGACGGTTATCCCGGTATACTTCATTGGCAAGGAGCTATTTAATCGCTGGGTGGGCGTAATATCGGCTGCCATACTGGTTGTATTGCCCAGTGAATTCTTGAGCCGCTCCCTTCTTGGCTTCACCGACCACCATGTCGCTGAGGTTCTATTCGGCACGGTAACCATTCTATTTTTGATTATGGCGGTTAAACGGGCCAGGGAAAGGGAAATGTCCTTCGGTCACTTGATGAACAGGGATTGGGCGGTTATCAAGAAGCCTCTTATCTATACCCTATTAGCCGGTATTTTCCTTGGTCTTTACTTTCTTACCTGGCTGGGTGCGCTGATGCTGCTACTCATTATCTTTGCCTATCTCGGAATTCAGTTCATCGTAGACCATTTAAGAAACAAATCAACCGATTATTTGTGTATCATCGCTGTATTGACCTTTGCTATTGCTGCCATAATGTCCATTCCTTTTTTGCCTAAAATAACTATAGTAGCTGTGATACAGGCCTCTGTGATAATCGCCATAATTGCTCCGCTGGTATTAAGCGGCGTTTCCCGATTGATGGTGCGCAAGGCGTTGAAACCTGTCTACTATCCCCTGGCGTTGCTCGGAATTGCCGGCGTTGCGCTTCTCATCTTCTGGGCCATTGACCCTTCACTGCTTCATTCAATACTTGACAAACTGCGTATCTTTGCTCCACGAGTAGCTGGTGGCCTGACTATCCAGGAGGCGCGACCTCTCGACATAACCATGGCATGGTCTAACTTCACCACTGCGTTGTTCATCGCCTTTGTTTCGTTTGCCTTGCTTATTTACACTGCCATTAAAGAAAAGAGCGCCGATAAGACGCTGTTCCTGGTATGGTGCGTGGTAATAATGGTGGCAATGGTAGCTCAGCGCCGTTACTGCTACTACTTCGCCGTAAATGCGGCTTTGCTCACCGGTTATCTCTCCTGGAGAGCCCTGGACTTCGCTGGGTTGGGCAAACTACTGACCAAGCCCAGGGAAATAATGAAAACATATACCACCAAGAAGAAAAAGAAAAAAGGGAAGGAAAAAATAACCGAAAAAAGATTCTTACAGCCAAAGGCTACTTGGATAAAGGTGATTGTGACTGGAGTAGCTATCTTTTTCCTGGTTTTCTTCCCTAATATATGCCCTGAACATGGCTTTTCCTTTGGGAAACTAGAGTCATGTGCTAGCAGAGGACCGGTTGCGGTTGACGCTGACTGGGAAAGTGCGCTGGTATGGTTAAGGGAGAATACCCCTGAGCCTTTCGATGACCCTGATTACTACTATCAGCTATATGATTTCCCTCCTAAGGCGGGCCACGGCTTTGAGGATTATGATTATCCTGAGACGTCCTATGGCATAATGTCGTGGTGGGATTATGGTCACTGGATAACTCGTATTGGGCGTCGCATACCGATTGCCAGTCCGTTTCAGGGGCTTGCCGCCCCGATTGTCGGCAAATTCCTCACCTCCCAGAACGAAACCGAGGCTAACCAGATAATGGATGAATTAGGGGTAAAATACGTAATGAGTGACTATGCTATGCCCGTCTACAAATTCTATGCCATGCTAGTCTGGGCCGGTAAAAGTGAAAGCGATTTTTATGACATCTACTATGTGCCTGCGGAAGGTGGGAATTTGCAGCCGGTGAGGCTGTTTTATCCCTTTTACTATAACTCCACCGTCGTCAGGCTGTATAACTTCAATGGTCAGGCAGTGGTTCCCTCTGAAAATGCCACCATAGTCATTTCGTACAGGGAACAGGTCGATCGACAGGGCATGAGGTATAAAGAAATCACCAGCTCAAGATCTTTTTCCACCTATGAAGAGGCCAGAGATTTTGTAGCAGGCCATACTTCTGAGAATTACAGAATAGCAGGTGTGGACGCGTTCAAAAGCCCTGTGCCGCTGGATAAGCTGGAGCATTATCAGCTGGTTTATGCGTCATCATCACCATATCCCGTGAAGATATTTGAGTACATTGAATGAGGTTGTCCGATTTCCCGCCCTTTAAGGTAGTTGCTGAAGCTGTAAACATAGTCACCTCCAGGAAAAAGCTGGAGCAGTTTGTCGCCATTCCTCTCTATAGCAATGCCTTTTACCTGATGCTCAATACCGGGGTTATGGCTCTTTTCGGCTTCTTCTTCTGGATCGTAGTGGCTCGATTTTACACCGAAGCTGAGGTGGGACTTGGTTCGGCCATAATATCAGCCATGAGTCTCCTTAGCATCATAAGTCTGGTTGGCTTGAATATCTCCCTTGTTCGCTTCCTGCCCCACGCTGACAGACCGCAGGAACTGATAAACTCCTGCTATACCCTGGGTGGTCTCATCAGCCTGGTGGTAGCCGTCATTTTTCTTGCTGGCCTGGGATTTTGGTCTCCAGCTCTAGCCTTCGTTAAGCAAAATGCCATCTTCGCCTCAGCCTTCATCGTTTTTACCATGTTATGGACGCTACAAAGCCTGGTGAATTACACCTTCGTAGCTCGGCGAAGAGCCGGCTTCGTGTTATCCAAAAACACGATTTTCTCGGTGCTCAAGGTTCCCTTGCCCGTTCTTTTTGTCCTCTTTTTCCATACCTTTGGCATAGTTGCCTCCTGGGGCGTTGCTATGGCGGTGGCTCTGGCTGTTTCCATTTTCATGTTTTTGCCCAAAGTCCAGGATTCCTATAAGCCAGTGCCCACTCTAAAGCTCAGCTTGTTAAAGGATATGTGGCGCTATTCCGGTGGCAACTACTTGGCCAATCTATTTATGGGCTGTATACCATTTATTCTGCCGCTGATGGTGGTCAATCTTCTTGGCGCGCAGCAAAATGCTTATTTCTACATCGCTTGGATGATAAACGGCCTGCTTTTTGCCATTCCTTTTGCAGTTTCCCAGTCATTGTTCGCCGAGGGCTCCCACTTTGAGGATAAATTAAAGGAAAATGTCACCAAATCATTGAAATTCACCTATCTATTGTTAGTTCCTGCGGTCATCGTGCTTATTTTGGTGGGGAAGTGGGTGCTGCTTGCCTTCGGGCAGAGCTATTCCGCTAACGCCTTGCACTTGCTCTGGGTTCTGAACGTATCGAGTCTGCCATTGGCGCTTACTCATATCTATAGCGGCATACTTCGGGTAACAGGAAGGATAAAGGAGTTGATGGCAATCTGGGGATTCATCGCCTTAGTGGTGGTTCTGGTTAGTTATCTAATTATGCCCGTAACTGGCATAATCGGCATTGGCTATGCCTGGCTTGGCGCTCAGGCGGTGGTAGCGATTTATGTCCTCGTCCGCAGGCTTTCCGTATAGTTGCCAACTGTGTTCTTGCTTAGAGCTTCATCTGGCCTCTCCCTTACTGTTCTCATTCAGATAGATGGGTGACACCTGAAAGAAAGTCAAAACTCAAAAATCAAACTGCAAGATGACAGAGCAAAAATAAAAAAGCAGTCAGCGGTTAGCTAATGACTGAAGGCTGAAGGCTGAAAGCTGATAGCTACTAAATTGAGCTTTGAATTTAGAGCTTAAGATTTGTTTAGGGTTTAGAGCTTAGAATTTAGATTTTTATTTTTTAAGATGGGAGAGGAATAAGGTGAGGGTGAAATGATATAATAAGCTAGCTAGCATGGCAAAAACGTTTGACGATAAGGAAATGAGTTATACCAATAGAGGCATAGAACAGGTCTTAGCTAAGGCTGAGGGAGATGCTGAAATAGTAGCTGTTTTCCTTTTCGGCAGTCAGGCTCGCTGTGAAACCACTCTTGCCTCAGATACGGATGTCTGTCTTATGCTTCGCCCCGGTAACTATGATGCCCCGACGCTATTTCAAAAAAAGCTCAGCTACCTTAAGGAAACCAGTGCTGATGTCCATATCTTCTCACAATTGCCGTTATATATTCGGAGAAGAGTCCTGAAAGAGGGGAAAATTCTCCTATGTCAGGATGAGGATGTTCTCTATGAAGTGGCTTTCAAGACGGCGCAAGCCTTTGAGGACTT
>JAUWGN010000146.1 GCA_030606385.1 Dehalococcoidia bacterium | reverse complement strand
AACTGGAGGCTCTGTTGCTCAAGCAGCTTATTATGCTGTAGCTTCGGGACTTTATGATATAGCTGTAGCGACTGCCTGGGAAAAACACTCGGATAGCAAAGAGCCTGGAGCCACGACCGGTCTTGGGCATGTTGCTCTTGGCAACATGCTTAATTTGGTAAATTCTGGAGTGGGTTTCAAACATCTGTTATCTATGTTCGTGGTAGGTGCTGCTGCCGGAGTAGCTTGTTACCAGGCAATGTACTATATGCATAGAAGTGGATGTCGTGTCGAGCATCTTGATATGGTGGCTGCTAAGGATAGACGTAACGCCGCTAAGAACAAATATGCCCATCTGCAGTGGCCTGATTGCACTCCCGAGGATATAGCCAAGACCGAATTGGTAGCGTATCCATTCCGGTATGGGCATATCTGCCCTGCTTCTGATGGTGCCTCTGCTATGGTCCTTGCTTGTGAAGATATTGCCCGGAAAAGGTGCAAGAAGCCAGCTTGGATCAAGGGGCTTGCCGCTTATTCAGATGAAGAAAATCAGATAATGAGCGAGGGTGCCGGAGGGATAGCTATACTTGATGCCTCCCAGCAGATAGGGGCAACGATGTCAGCAATAAAAGCTTACCAGATGGCAGGAATAAAAGACCCACAGAAAGAGATTGATGTGGCGGAGATCTACCAGCCGTTTCCCAGCCAGGAACTGATATTCGCTGAAAGGCTGGGATTATTCGATGAAGGCAAAGCATGGCAAGCTTTGGAGAAAGGCGAAATGGACATCAATGGTAGGATTCCTTGTGACCTTTCAGGTGGCGTGAATGCTACCAATGCAATAGGCTCTTCAGCGCTACAGCGCATTCTGGAGTGTGCCTTACAGATAATGGGAAAGGCTGAAGAACACCAGGTTCCCAAGGAGGTTCACAATGCGGTGGCTCACGGATGGGGTGGCGCTACGAATTACATTACTGTAACGGTTCTCGGTGATTCTCCTTATTAATTCTCAAGGAGGTGAAAAGATGCCATATATAAAGGAACAAAGGAAAGAGACGATAAGTGTGGAAGCTGATTGGGATGTAGGGGGCTCTACTACCTGGAAACACTCCACGCTGCTTCGGGAATATGCCCATGGGCTTAAGGAGAAAAAGATAATTGGCTCCCTTTGTCCCGGATGCGGAAAGGTGATTGTGCCGCCCAGGAACATCTGTGGAAGGTGCCACAGGAAGATGGATGAGAGGGTGGTTGTCAGTGATGTAGGCACTGTTACCTGCTTTGTAATCTCGGCGCCTGTGATAAAAGGGAAAACTAAGGTCATGGGGATGGACCCTGTTGAGATGGGCTTGGTGGCAGAGGGTGAGAGGGTTATTTCGGTCTATGTCAAACTTGATGGCGCCGATTCCAATATTGATACCGAGCTAATAGGTGTGAAGCCTGAAGAGGTTCATGTGGGGATGAGGGTGAAAGCAGTTTGGGCGAAGGAGCCACAGGGGAAGCTCAGCGATTTGGAAGCTGTTGAGCCTCTTAAGGATTAAAAAGGAGGTTTTGGAGATGTCGTCACAAAGCGAAATAGTTTTAACAAAAGCCCCTGTCCCTCTGGTTTTTGGCTTTCAGTGGTCAGTGGGTGAGATGATGGAGAAATTCATAAAAACACTGGCTGACAAGAAGATTTTAGGGGCAAAATGCCCTCAATGTGGATATATTTATGTGCCACCAAGGTGGAGATGTGGGAAGTGCTATGCTAAGTTGGGGGAGAAGAATCTCACTGAATTATCGGGAAAGGGAACCTTATTAAGTTACACTACTGCTTATGTTGAGCTTGATGGTGTCGGCAATTTTAAGGAACTGGATAAGCCGAAGGCAATCGGGGCTATAAAGCTGGAGAGCGCAGATTCCACAATCTTCATGCTGCTGGGAGAAGTTAAGCCTGGGGATTTAAAGGAAGGCATGAAAGTCGAAGTGGCATG
Organism: Dehalococcoidia bacterium; assembly: GCA_030606385.1. GTDB lineage: Bacteria > Chloroflexota > Dehalococcoidia > GIF9 > AB-539-J10 > CG2-30-46-19. Next base: position 1,118 of record JAUWGN010000146.1, on the reverse strand, counting down.
GAGGGAGGAGCCGAAAGGGGAACTAGCCGATATAAAGTATTTTAGGCCGGTCAAAGGGTGAAATTCTAGCACTGCTAAGTTCTTGTTAAGGCAGCGCAAATAAGGGGTGGGGATTTTCGGTGGTGCTGGTTGATTTAGGGAGAAGTTAATCTAGCGCTTGTTTCTTTGCATCAATAAAGACATACTACTTTGCTTTTGTAGCTCATGGTGCTAGAATTTAGCTATGTCGGGGCATTCCAAGTGGTCGCAGATTAAGCGGCAGAAGGGGGTGACTGATGCTCGGCGGGGTCAGTTATTTACCAAGCTTACTCGGGAAATTATAGTTGCGGTAAAGCAAGGTGGGGCAAATCAGGAGGCTAACCTTCAGCTGCGTCTGGCAATACAAAGAGCTCGTGATGGCAATATGCCTTTGGAGAATATCGAGAGGGCTATAAACCGTGCCAGCGGTGGAGGCGAGGCCTCTGAGCTAGTCTCGGTAACGCTTGAGGGTTATGGCCCAAATGGGGTAGCAGTCTTGGTGGAGGCGCTGAGTGATAACCGTAAGCGGGCTATTCAGGAGGTGCGTCGTCTTTTCACGCGACACAATAGCAATTTGGGTGAAAACGGCTGTGTTTCCTGGCTTTTCGAGAGTAAGGGTGTGATCATGGTGGAAAGCGATGGCTCTGATGCTGAGGAAGTGGCATTGCAGGCTATCGATGCTGGCGCTGAAGATGTTAAGACGGAAAGGGGTTATCTTGAGATACATACTCAACCACAGGATATGGAAAAAGTAAAAGAAGCCATCAGTGAAGGGCAACATGTAATCTCAGCGGAAATATATTTGGTGCCAAAAACCACAGTGCTCCTTGGTGAAAAGGAAGCCACTCAGACTTTAGCCTTTCTTGACCAGCTAGAAGAGTTAGACGATGTGCAGCGTGTTTTCTCTAATATTGATTTTTCCGATGCTACATTAGAGAAGCTACGTGCTCAAAGGTAAGGATTATGCGCATTCTTGGCATTGACCCCGGGACGGTGAATCTAGGCTATGGCATAGTGGATGATGGAGAAAAGATGCAGATGGTGAATTGCGGGGTATTAAGCTTTTCACGGAATACTCGTTTGGAGGAAAGACTGCGTTC
>JAUWGN010000014.1 GCA_030606385.1 Dehalococcoidia bacterium | reverse complement strand
AGCACTAACTATCGTTGCTTCAAAACCTGTATCCATAAACTCGAGGAGAATCTTTTCTGGCTCTTGACCCCACAGTGGCTCAATCGCTTCAATCCCTAACTCTCCACAAACACGTTCCACCCAATCTTTATGCTCCTGGAGATAAATATCGCCAAAAACCATGCCCTCTACACCGTCAGGAATTAAACTTCGCACTGCATCTTTGAATTCCTGCTCGTATCCATTCCATGTAGTTTCTTTCTGCAACAGGGGAATGCCGATTGCTTCAGCCTGCAACTGAATTAGTTTAGCTTCTGTCCCATGAAAACTTACCCTTCTATATTCTTTGGAGATAAAATTTACGAGATAAGAAATATCACATCCATTAAGAATTGCCTTATAACAGGCAAAACAACTGTCCTTACCGCCACTCCATGATGCTATATAGCTCAAAAGATTACATTCCTTCAATTATCTAAATATGTTTGCGAAACCAAGCCGATATGTACGTATATTAGAGTTATCTTATGTTTAATGTTAGCCCCAGATAGTCAGCTTTTTTCTTTGCCAGCCTGTTTTATCAGCCAGTATTCTATGCTGTCCGCCAGGGCTAGCCAGCTAGCTTCGATGATGTTGGTTGAACTACCCACTGTCCTCCAGCGCTCTTTGCCATCGCTGGACTCAATGAGCACGCGCACCTGCGATGCAGTGCCGGCGGTTTCCTCCAATATGCGCACCTTGTAGTCAGTGAGCTCAACAACAGTCAAGTCTGGATAAAATTGAACTAATGCTTTGCGTAATGCCTGGTCGAGGGCATTTACCGGACCATCACCCTCAGCAGCAGTATGCACTATCCGATCATCCACCTTCACCTTGATGGTAGCTTCCGAGAGCGGCTCCTCTTGATTGCCGATGGTGGGAAGACGACGCCTTTTCTCCACCACTATCATGAAGTCAACCAGCTCGAATGGCGGATGATAACCAGGTTGAACCCGATGAAGTAGTAAGTCGAAAGATGCCTCAGCGCTATCATATTGGAAGCCCTGGCTCTCCAGCAGCTTGACCCGGTCCAGCACTTCCTTAACTTCCTCATCCCCAGGGATAGGTACCTTCCTTTGTTTAGCTTTATAAATGATGCTCGCCTTCCCTGATAGCTCAGAAACAATAACATTGGGCTGATTACCTACTATTCCTGGATCAATATGCTGATAACTGTCCTGCCACCTGGTCAAAGCAGAAACATGGAGTCCACCTTTATGGGTGAAAGCATGGGCACCTACATAAGGAAGAGAGCCGGGATGAGGCAGGTTGGCTAGCTCAGAAACATAGCGGGAAATGTTGTTCAGCTTGCTCAGTTGCTCGTCTGAAATACAATCAATGCCCATCTTAATCTTTAGATTGGGGATGATGGAGCACAGGTTGGCATTGCCACACCTTTCACCATAGCCATTTATGGTTCCCTGAACTTGAACCGCTCCTGCCTCAACTGCAGCCAGTGAGTTAGCCACAGCAAGATCAGCATCATTATGGGCATGAATCCCTAACGGGACAGAAGCTACTCCCTGAACTGCCTTGATAGCCGCCACTATTTGTTGAGGCAAGGTGCCGCCATTGGTATCACAAAGTATTATGCATTCAGCACCAGCTCGGGCAGCACCCTCAACAACCTGCAAGGCATATTCAGGATTTGCGCTATAACCGTCAAAAAAGTGTTCCGCGTCGAAGAAAACCCTCAGCCCCTTCGACTTGAGATAATTTATGGAATCTGAAATCATGCCCAGGTTTTCCGCCAACGTGGTTTCCAGAACGTGTGTCACCTGCTTATCCCACGCTTTTCCCACAAGGGTGACTACCGAAGTTCCAGCCTCAAGGAGTGCCTGAAGATTGATATCCTTCTCCACACTACCATTTGGACGTCTGGTGCTGCCAAAAGCAACTAAGAATGCCTGACTTAACTTCAAATCCCTCGCCCTAGAAAAGAATTCGGTATCCTTAGGATTGGAGCCTGGCCAACCACCTTCAATGAAATCAATGCCCAGCTCATCCAACTTCTGGGCAATCTTGAGCTTATCTTCAACCGAAAAGGAAATCCCTTCCTGCTGAGCGCCATCTCTCAGAGTCGTGTCATAAAGCTGCACTATCGGCATTCTATCCTCCGAGCGATTAAATCGCCCATCTCCTTCGTTCCCGTCCTGAGTTTGCCTTCCTCCATTATATCGTAAGTTCGATAGCCTTCCTCAAGCACACCAAGCACAGCATTTTCCACCACCTGAGCTTCATCTTCCAATTCAAAGGAGTAGCGAAGCATCATTGCCACGCTTAGAATGGTGGCGATGGGATTAGCCATGTTTTTTCCTGCCCGGCGTGGGGCGCTGCCATGTATTGGCTCATACATGCCAAAAGTCTTGCCCTTGGGAATTCCCGCCAGGCTTGCTGAGGGCAGCATGCCCATTGAGCCAGCAAGCATTGAAGCCTCATCGGTGAGTATATCGCCAAACATGTTTTCCATGACCATGACATCCAGGTCAGCGGGACGCTGGATCAACCGCATGGCACAAGCATCAACCAACATATGATCCAGTTCAACATCAGGGTATTCAGTAGACAGTTCTGTGGCTATTTGCCGCCATAATCGAGATGACTCCAGAATATTAGCTTTATCCACCGAGATCAGCCTCCTGGAGCGGCTACGTGCCAGCTCAAAGCCAACCCTCAATATCCGCTCAATCTCTCCTTCAGAATAAAATAAAGTATCAACAGCTCGTCTTTCTCCATCATCCTGCCATCGTTTCTTGGGTTGTCCGAAGTAAAGTCCACCAGTGAGTTCCCTCACTACCACCAGGTCAACATTCTGGATGACTTCAGGCTTTAGTGTTGTGGAATTTATCAGCATAGGGAAAACCTTCACTGGACGGAGATTGGCAAATAATCCCAGTCCCTTCCTCAGCGCCAGAAGCCCATCCTCAGGATGGACCTTAGCCAGCGGATTATCCCATTTCGGTCCACCAACGGCACCAAGTAATACTGCATCGCATTGCTTACACACCTTCAGTGTTTCTTCGCTCAGGGCTGTGCCTGAAGTGTCTATAGCGCTGCCACCAATTGAACCGGCATGAAGGTGGAACTTATGCCCGAATTTCCCACCGACAGCCTGTAGCACCTTAACTGCCTGAGCAATAACCTCAGGACCAACACCGTCTCCCGGTAAAACAGCAACATTAAATTCCATATTACTTACCTTCGTGCCTTATAGCGTCCCCCTTAATATCTTGTAGAATTCTTCTGCCTTTACGGGAGAGGCTAGGCGAGGACGAATTATACACGATTTCTCCTCAACTTGCTTTTGGTGTATTCTACCAGTCCCCCGGCAGTGATGATTCCCATCATAAATTCAGGATAGGCCTTGGCAATAAATGTCCTGTTTTTGGAAATATTTGTAATTTCACCGCGGGACAAATCAACCTCCAGTGTATCACCGGCCTCGGTTCCACTGACCGCTTCGGGACACTCCAGAAGAGGCAAGCCAATATTTATGGCATTGCGAAAAAAGATGCGAGCGAAACTCTGGGCAATGACACAGGATATACCACAAGCCTTTATAGCCAGAGGAGCATGCTCACGTGAGGAACCACAGCCAAAGTTTGTAGAGGCAACAATAATATCTCCGGGTTCAACCCTGGCAACAAACCCAGAGTCAATGTCCTCCATACAATGCCTTGCCAGCTCCTTCGACTCAGAAACGTTAAGATACCGCGCTGGGATAATGACATCGGTATTTACATCAGCGCCAAACTTATGAACTTTACCCTTTAGCTTCATGTTATCCATGGCTGATTCGACTACTCTACTATCTTGAGAATTTCCCTGAATTTCGACCCTTTTGCCACCTTCAGCAATTCAAATAGAACGCTCTCCGTGCTTGTCAAGGATACTCCTACTTCTCCTATTTTCTCAAGGATAATCAATTCATTCTCCTTTGTCCTTGAGGTATTGTCGCACCTAAGCCTTCAGGGTTCTGCTCCGTCCACATGATTGGTATTCCCAAAATTTTCGCCTCATTGCTTAGCTTTTGGGGCAACCAGCATATCATGACCTCGACAGTCTATTATTGTGAAAAGGCCAGTACCTTCCACAATTTCTCTTGCTCTTGACATCTTCATGTGTCCTGGATCCATGAAAAGAACGCCATCCTGTTTGAGTATTCGCTGAATCTCCCGAAACAGTGCATCACAATCTCCTATCAAGTGAAGGGTATCAACGAGTAAAACCAGGTCGATACTCGAACTTTGAATTCCAATATTATAGGAATCGACCAGGATCGCCTCTATGTTTGCTAAAGACTCACGAGCCGCTTTCTTCCTTACCGTACTAATGGCTAATGGTTGGATATCCACGGCGAAGACTTTGCCTTTCGGTCCAATTAACCTGGCTATGGGCAGCGTGTATCGGCCTGGCCCACATCCATAATCAACCACTGCCATTCCCTCTTTCAATGGAAACTTCTCCAAACGCCGTTGTGGCTTCCAGATGAGATCTACGAATTTATACAACCACGTCATGCACTTGAAACTGACATTGGGCATGGGTTCAAGTTTCTTCTCATTCTCCATCACTTGCCTCCTATCTTTTTCCAGCTCACTATTTCACCTAACGTTTTGCAGATAAAGGAAGTCGCCGAGAGGCCAATTTGGGGAAACCTTCGATTTCCCGTTCATCCGCTGTTAGCCGGAGTCGCTACCTCATTTTTTAAATAGCTTATGAACAACTTGCCCTCCCGGGCAGGTATCATTGTAACTGCACTTTGGACATATAATGGGGTAAAAGAGAACAATGTGCACTACTATAAGGCTCAGGAAAACAACGAGATAATACCAATTCAATGATAGCAGCCAATAAACAGGAAATAGCAAGGCAATAATAACGGAAATTTCAGTTAAAGTTGCGTTGACTTTGAAGAATCTTGGTTCGAAATTCCGTTTTTTATAAATCGCAGCCGAAAGAAAATTCGCAAGATATATGCCAAACACCGCAGGGCAGAACTTACCTCGATAAGGGCATCCAATACAACAGCCTGCTTGGAAGAAATTAGCAATAACATAGAGCAACAGGAATATGATGGTCAAATAGATTGAAACGGTCGCCAGTAGATATGAAGCTCCTATGAAAGCTGCTAAGAAAGGGAACAGGATTGCAGAATACAGAAACCTATCTCGCTTAGACCACTGATACATGCTTTTTTATCCTGCGGCATATTGCCTTATCTCTTCATATCATCGGTCTTAAGGCAATTTCGCCTGATGTCTTGCGTATTTGCAAAGCGAGCCGCGAACACGCCGTTATCCGACGTTATGCTTTCTGTGGTGGCTGAAATTGGATGGAAATTACCTCGCCCCCTGCTTCAAATAGCTCTGATTTTATTTCGTGCACAAGCCTCCAGGATTTAGCTTCCTCTGGATTCAGCGTTGTTCTTTCATGCATGGCGTTTATTATGTCGCTTGTGCTTTTATTTGTATTTGCTGCAAGCACCTTGGCAATGTTCTCGATATCAATTGCCAGTCCTTTCAGCCTCTCTTCCAACTGCTTCTCCTCTAAACTCTGCTCTCCTCTGAACTGGGCACTGACACCATGAAGCAAGAATCTCGCTTGAGGCACCGACAACCTTTTTGAACCGGAACAATATAAAACAATGCCTATTGAGTCAACACTGCCAAAATTGTGTGTAGTTATTTCCACAGTCAATCCCTTCAAATAATTGTACGCGCTCAAGCCATGGAAAACGGAGCCGCCAGGTGAAGAGATAATGATGATGAATTCCTTTATCCCTTGTTTCATCTTCTGCTCAACAGCGTTCATTAAGGCGTTGACGCTAACATCAATGACAGGAGCAAAAAATTTAATTACCACTGGTTTCGCAGTCATATTTACCTCCTCCTTGAATTAAGAGTAATCTTGCCTAACTGATTGTTTATCAACTAATCGTTCGTTTGTCCTTTCAGCTTGTTCTTTTCTTTCAAAAAAGTCTATCAAGGGGTTCTTGACGCAAGCTAGCCCGTAACCTCTTCCGGGCTGGCAATCTTGCCCAGAATGGCACTGGCGGCGGCTACCGCCGGGGTAGCCACATGAAGCTCCAATTAGCCCTCATAATCTTTAGTAGCATTTGCTAAAGTCTCTCCATAAACTCATCGGACGTTACTCTAGCCTGCTTCAAAATGCCGCGCAATGTGCCAATCGCCAGTTCACGATGTAAGGCACTACACATCCAACAGCTCCTTCCTGCGTTTGCTTCTTAAGCACAACGTGGCTACCCCGCTGGCGTACTTGCTCAAAACCTAATTGTCCCAAAGCTCGAATAGCCTCTTGTCCTGACACCCTATGCAACTTAGGCATGCACTGCCACCTCAAAGGTGGGCACTAGAGGCTTAGTACCTTCAGGCGAAACAAACTCTTCCAAGTAGAGCTCTGTAGCTTCTTTCAAGTTAGCGATAGCTTCTTCAATGGTATACCCCTGGCTGACCGTTCCAACTTCAGGGCATTCTGCAACATATAGGTCTTTTTCCCTATGGAGAACTGCTGTAAAAGTTCGAGTTGCCATTTCAACACCTCCCTCTCGTAATGGAAATTATAACTCTATTTTTGTTTTTTGTATTCTACCCACCTTCCACTACAGTTCAAGTTGCCTGAGCTAGTAACTAGATATAGCAGGAATTGCTCATCTCATTTTTCCCCTTCTAAAGAAGCCCCTCAAGGAGATTCTTAACACGAGCTAATCTATAACTTCTTCTGGGCCAGCGATTCTGCCCAAAACGGCGCTGGCGGCGGCTACTGCCGGGTTAGATAGATAGACTTCGGACTCTGGGCTGCCCATTCTGCCTATGAAATTCCGATTGGTGGTAGATAGGCAGCGCTCTCCAGCGGCTAAAACACCCATATGCCCGCCAAGACATGGACCACAGGTAGGAGTGCTTACTACAGCACCAGCCTCGATAAAGATTTCTATCAATCCTTCCCTCAGTGCCTCGAGGTAGACTTGCTGCGACCCCGGGAGGATGATACACCTCAAATCGGCATGTATCTTTCTTCCTTTAAGTATCCCGGCTGCTATTCTTAAATCGTTGATTCGCCCATTAGTGCATCCGCCAATCACTACCTGGTCTAATGTTATCTCCCCCACCTGGCTTATAGGCTTAGTATTGGAGGGGAGATGGGGAAAGGCTACCTGGGGCTCGATTTTGGATACATCATATTCGTTGATTCCGGCATACTGGACGTCCTCGTTCGACTGAGATTGCTTCGTCGCTTCGCTCCTCGCAATGACAGGGGAAACTCGATTGGCAATGACATGGTGGAGATATTCCTCGGTCTTACCATCTACGTAGAAAATGCCTGCTTTAGCCCCAGCTTCGATAGCCATGTTCGCCATGGTGAAGCGGCCATCCATATCTAATTCATCAATCGCTTCACCAGTAAATTCCATAACAGAATAAAGGGCACCATCAACGCCGATGTCGCCGATGGTATAAAGAATGAGGTCCTTGCCCCCAACCCACTTCGGCGGTTTTCCGTGGTAGATGAACTTAATGGTGGGCGGCACCTTCATCCATATTTCACCGGTTGCCATAGCCACGGCGATGTCAGTTGAGCCCATACCGGTAGCAAAAGCACCTAATGCACCGTAGGTACACGTATGGGAGTCAGCGCCAACGATGACCTGTCCTGGCAAGACAAGGCCCTGCTCAGGAAGAAGCACATGCTCGATTCCCATCCGTCCTACCTCAAAATAGACCAGACCCTGTTCCTTAGCAAACTCCCGCATGAATTTGGCTTGCTCGGCAGACTGTATATCTTTGTTAGGACAAAAGTGGTCAGGAACCATAACCACTTTTCGAGGGTCAAATACCCCGCTTACTCCGAGTCGCTGGAATTCCTCTATAGCTAAGGGGGCAGTAATATCATTAGCCAAGACTAGATCAACCGTGGCATCTATGAATTCACCACTGCTGACCTTTTCCCTGCCACAGTGAGCCGCCAGGAGCTTTTCAGCGAGGGTCTGACTTGCCATTTACCCACGGACCCTTGGAACCAGCAATATGCCTACCGTGGCCAGACCAGCTATTATGGCGACCAACCACATCCCGGCACCAGCAGCTAAACCAACAGCAGCGCTAGCCCAGATACTTGCCGCCGTGGTTAACCCTGCCACGCGATCTCCCCCCATACCGCGAAAGATAACCCCGGCACCGATGAAGCCCACCCCGGCTACTACGCCAGCAGCAACACGCGAAGGGTCAACAGCACCGCTGAAGCCAAAAATAGAGACCACGGTAAACACAGCAGCACCCAGGGAAATCAAAGTGTGAGTGCGCAGCCCTGCTGCTTTGCTGGCTCGCTCGCGCTGATAGCCAATAACTGCTCCCAGAGCAATAGCCAGCATCAACCTCAATGTTACATCCAACCATATTATATCCAACCACGGGCTCACTTGCGTTTTCCTTTCCCGGTCTTAGCCGCCTTGCTAACCAGAAGCCGATTCAATGCATTCATATATGCCTTGGCGCTGGCAACGATGATATCAGTAGCAGCGCCACGACCAGTGTAAGTTACACCCTCGCTCTCCACCCTGATAAGCACCTCCCCAATGGCATCTATTCCCTCAGTAACCGATTTGACGGTAAACTCGGTAAGCTCGTTGGGGATACCCACTATGCGGTTAATAGCTTTATACACTGCGTCTACAGGTCCGGTGCCCAGGGCAGCATCGGCCAAACTCCGCCCATCAGGACTGATGAGCCTGACTGTGGCTGTAGGAAGACTATGATCACCGCAAGAAACCTCAACATGGTCGAGGTGATATACCTCGGTGGTAGTGCGACGTTCCTCGGCTATCAAAGATTCAATATCGCGGTCGGTAACTTCTTTCTTCTTATCAGCTAGCTCCTTAAATCGTTTGAAAGCACGAGCGAAATCTTCCTCATCCAGGGTATAACCAAGTTCAGCTAATCTCTCCCTAAAAGCGCGCTTACCACTCAACTTGCTTAATACTAGAACACTCGAAGGTATGCCTACCGACTTTGGGTCCATAATCTCATAAGTTATAGACTTCTTTATTACACCATCCTGATGAACGCCTGATTGATGCCGAAAGGCATTTGCGCCCACAATGGCTTTGTTTGGCTGAACTGGAAAACCGATGACTTCACTTACTAACCTACTCGCCTTATAGATTTGCCTAGTATTGATGCCCGTAGTGAGTCCGAAGAAATCCTGGCGAGTCTTCAATGCCATAACGATTTCCTCCAGAGAAGCATTGCCAGCGCGCTCACCAATCCCGTTGACGGTGCATTCCACCTGTCGTGCTCCTTTTCGTATTGCTTCGAGGCTGTTCGCTACCGCTAACCCCAGGTCGTTATGGCAATGAACGCTTACCACAGCTTTATGAATGTTGGGGACATTATCAAAAATGCCTTGAATCAAGTCACCAAACTCCTGAGGGGTGGCATAGCCAACAGTATCAGGTATATTCACCGTGGTTGCCCCAGCTTCAATGGCGGCTTCCAACATGCGATAAAGATAGTCAGGTTCACTGCGGGAAGCATCCATAGGGGAGAACTCAACATCATCGACATGACTCTTAGCTCGAGCAACTATTTCCCTGGACATCACCAATATTTCTTCCCTGCCCTTTTTAAGCTGGTAGAGCAGGTGGATATCTGAAGCAGAAAGGAAAACGTGGATTCGGGGATGGCTTGCTTCCTTAATCGCCTCCCAGGCCCTATCCACAGCATCAATGTTGGCAAGAGATAAGGCACAAATTATCGGCCGCTGAACTTCCTTGCTAATGAGCTGAACAGCTTCAAAGTCGCCAGGGGAACTGGCAGGAAAACCAGCCTCGATAACATCGACACCAAGCTTCTCCAGCTGCCTCGCTATCTCCAGCTTTTCTTGGGGATTCAGGCTTGCCCCTGCCGCCTGCTCTCCATCCCGCAAAGTGGTATCGAAGATGATAACTTTGTCCATGTATTCATTCCTCACTTCTTCAGCCAGGGCATCATATCCCTCAGTTCCTTGCCCACAATTTCAATGGGGTGTTCAGCTTCCATCCGCTTCAAGGCATTAAAGCTGGGACGACCAGCCTGATTTTCCAGAACCCATTCTCTGGCAAAGCTGCCATCCTGAATTTCCGCCAGGATTTGTATCATCTCATCCTTGACCAGGTCATTTATAACCCTCGGGCCACGGGTATAGTCACCATATTCAGCAGTATCGCTCACTGAATAGCGCATATACTTCAAGCCACCCTGATACATAAGGTCAACGATAAGCTTAAGTTCATGGAAACACTCGAAGTAGGCAATCTCGGGCTGATAACCAGCTTCTATCAGTGTCTCAAAGCCTGCTTTGACCAGCGAGGAGACTCCGCCGCAGAGCACGGTTTGTTCGCCAAAGAGGTCAGTTTCGGTTTCCTCAGCAAAAGTTGTCTCCAGCACTCCAGCTCGAGCACAGCCAATTCCTTTGGCATAAGCTAAGGCGATGTCCTTTGCTTTACCTGAGGCATCCTGATGCACAGCCACTAAAGCTGGAGCTCCAGAGCCTTCAGTATAAAGCTGACGCAATATATGCCCGGGGCATTTAGGAGCTATCATGCTTACATCTATATCTACAGGAGGCATAATCTGCGAGTAGTGGATATTGAAGCCATGGGCAAACATCAGGGTCTTGCCCCGGGACAGTTCTTTCTCAATTGACTCACGGTAAATTATGGGGTGCAGATTATCAGGAACAAGCATAACAAGAATATCAGCCTTCCCAGCCACTTCGGCAGCACCAGCCACCTTGAAACCAGCACTTTGTGCTGCCTTCCAGGCGTCGCTTCCCTCCACCTCAGCAACCATGACCTGGCAGCCACTATCCTTCAAATTCTGGGCATGAGCATGTCCCTGACTCCCAAAGCCAATAATGCCAATTGTCTTCCCTTTAATTAAGTCCAGGTTAGCGTCTTTATCGTAGTATATTTTAGCCATAATTAGCCCCCTTTCTTTTTATTATCGCTACGTGTAGCAACAGCTCCACGAGTTAAGGCTACCCTTCCTGTCCTGACCACTTCTTTGATGCCAAAACGGCGAAGAAGTTCAAACAAAGAATTCACCTTCTCCTCATCACCGGTAACCTCCACCATAAGCGAATCACTGCCCACATCAACTATGTTAGCCCGGAAGATATCGACAATCTGCATGATCTCGCTTCTTGTTGAAGAAGTAGCGGCGACTTTGACTAATGCCAGCTCTCTCGCTACCATGTCATCATTAGTGAGATCAACTATCTTGACTACGTTAATTAATTTATCCAGTTGCTTTCTGACCTGCTCCACCTGAGCAGGGTCAGCGAGGACCACAATAGTCATTCGAGACAGACCAAGTTGCTCACTGCCTCCTACAGCGAGGCTTTGTATGTTAAAGCCACGTCGCCGAAACAAACTGGCCACTCTGTT
>JAUWGN010000087.1 GCA_030606385.1 Dehalococcoidia bacterium | reverse complement strand
GGTGGAAAAGAGCGTGGCTGAGTTTGGCAGGATTGATATTCTGGTCAATAATGCTGGCGGCTACTTCATAGCTGACACAACGGATTTAAGCGAAGGAGCATGGGATGCCATTATTCGTGAGAACTTGAAGAGCGTGTTTCTGTGTTGCAACGCAGTGGCGAAGGTGATGATTGACCAGAAGGAAGGAAACATCGTTAGCATCGCTTCGGTAGCCGGTGTTACGGGCTATTCCCTGAATGCTCCCTATGGGGCAGCTAAGGCGGGGATTATCAATTTCACCAAGACGCTGTCTGTGGAGCTGGCACCTCACAATATCAGGGTAAATGCTATTGCCCCGGGAATCATAGTTAGTGGAGCACTGCTGGAATTATTGAACATGGAGCCAGGCCAGGCGAGTGAAAAGGGGGAGGGTTTACCCCTCTCTGTACCTCTGGGGCGCTGTGGTAAGCCTGAGGATATCGCTGGCGGCGTTATTTACCTGGTCTCTGATGCTTCCTCTTACGTTACCGGCCAGACTCTGATTATTGATGGTGGATTGACCACCAAGCTAGTAATATAAGGGTGGCTGGTGATATGGCTATGCTACGTTATTCTATCTGGACCATAGGCTGCCAGATGAATAAGGCAGAATCGCAGCGGATAGCCAGCTATCTGAATTCCGCGGGACATCATGAGGTCAAATCGCCCTGGGAAGCCGACCTGGTAGTGCTTAATACCTGTGTAGTGAGACAAAGCGCAGAGGGCAAAGTTCTGGGGATGCTGGGTCAGCTAAAGGGTTTGAAGAGGGAACACGCCGATACGCACGTGTTGGTTACCGGCTGTTTTGTCGATTCCCATGTTGAAGATTTGAAGAAGCGATTCCCTCATGTTGATTTTTTCTTCAAGCCCGGGGCTTATTCCGATTTCCTTAGCTGGCTAAAGGAGCAGGGTATCCCGGTTAATCAAAGTCGTCAGCTATCAGCCGACAGCTTTCAGACAATAGCTTCGGCTCGCAATGACGCAGGGAAGGATTCTTCGCCGTGTGCCTATGTTCCTGTCATTCAAGGGTGCAACAATTTCTGTTCTTTTTGCATTGTTCCTTACCGGAGGGGTAGGGAGGTAAGCCTCCCTGTGGAGGAGGTGGTCTGTGAGGCTAAAGAACTGGTCAGTCAGGGCATCAAAGAGATAACCTTACTGGGGCAGAATGTCGATTCCTACGGGCGTGACTTGCCGGGATGTCCGGATCTGGCTGATTTGCTATACCGGCTGAGCGAAATCGAGGGGTTATCAAGGATTCGCTTCCTGACAAACCACCCTAAAGATGTGAGCCGAAAGCTTATTGAAGCGGTAGCTTCGCTGGATAAGGTGTGTGAATACCTTGAGCTGCCTGTTCAATCGGGCGATGATGCTATATTAAAGGCGATGAAGCGGGGGTATACTATTGAGCAATATCGAGAGCTCGTCCGTGTTGTTAGAGAACGCTTGCCTCAGGCTTCTTTGAGCACCGATGTAATCGTTGGCTTTCCTGGAGAAACGGAGGAGCAGTTTGAACGTACCTTTTCGCTGCTAAAGGAAATAAGGTTCGATGTTGTTCATATGGCAGCTTACTCTCCTCGCTCTGGCACTCTTGCCTGGAGGAAATACGAGGATAGTGTCCCGCCAGAGGTCAAGAAAGAAAGGCTCAGGAAGGTTGAGCAGCTCCAGGCATCGGTAGCTGGCGAGATAAACTCCGGCTATATGGGGAAGGAAGTGGAAGTGCTGGTGGAGGGTAATAAAAAGGGGAAATGGTATGGGCGGACTGAAAGTAATAAGCTGGTCTTTTTCCAGGAGGATGCTGATTGTTCAGGGAAATTGGTGAAAGTTAACATTGAAAAGACCAGTCCCTGGGCACTGCAGGGCAAACATGCTTGAGGATTTTGATAAGTTTGACGCGCTTTTCCATCCAAGTTCTGCTGCTATTGTCGGTGCATCGTCGAACATCATGTCCGGGGGATACAATTTTACCCGTTTCCTCGTAGACCATGGCTTCAAGGGCAGGATATATCCGGTAAACCCGAAATTGGATGAGATTTTCGGGCTCAAGGCTTATCCGAGTCTCAGGGACATCCCTGAGTCGGAGGTAGATTATGTTATCTCCTGCGTATCTGCGGAAATGGTGTTGAAACTCCTCGAGGATTGTAAGACTAAAAACGTTAAGCTGGTTCATCTTTTCACGGGGATAATGAGCGAAACGGGGAGGGAAAAGGAAACAAGGCTTGAACGTGAAATCTTACGAAAGGCTAAAAGGCTGGGCATCAGGATTCTGGGCCCGAATTGTATGGGTGTCTACTATCCCAAAGTCGGGCTATCCTTCAATCATGATTTGCCGAAGGAAGGTGGGCCTGTTGGGGGATTCTTTCAGAGTGGTGGGGGAGCAGGAGAATTTGTTCGATATGCTGCTTTACGCGGGGTTCGCTTCAGCAAGGTTATAAGCTATGGCAATGCCTCGGATATAACTGAATCTGAGTTACTGTACTATTTCGCCAAGGACCCTGAAACGAAGTTAATCGCTGCCTATATTGAGGGGGTTAAAGATGGGAGGGAATTTATCCGCACTTTATCATATGCCGCAATGAGGAAACCGGTGATAATACTCAAGGCGGGAAGAGGGGAGGCCGGGAAAAAGCTGGCATTTTCTCACACGGCATCACTGGCAGGCTCTATGGAGATCTGGAGGGCGATATCAAAACAGCACGGTATTACTCTGGTTGGTAATTTTCAGGAGCTGATAGACCAGGTTGTGGCTTTTACCTTTTTACCGCCTATCACGGGAAGGAAGCTGATTATTGTTGGGGGTGGGGGTGGGAAAAGCGTGATTTCAGCCGATGTGTGGGAAGAAGAAGGTTTCCATCTGCCAGCCCTTTCCTCAAAAGCAAGGGAGAAACTTAAACAGGCGGCTCCACACGTCTGGGATTGGCTTAGAAATCCCCTGGACAGCTCTATTCTTCAAAAGTCACTCGCTCCACCCTCGAATCTGCTGAGGATGATTAGCACTGAGCAGGAATTTGACATTTCCGTCGTCAATTTGACCCAGGACGACTTTTATCCCACGGATATGTGGCGGAAGATACTGGCGGCAGACTTCATGAGCGGCAGCATGGCAATCAAAGATGAAGGTAAGCCTGTGGTCTCCGTTATAGAAACGGCCGAAATTGATTCCTCCGATATGCAAAACTGGAGGTGGAGTGGCATTGCTGAGGCAAGGAAACATATTATTAGCCAGGGGATACCTGTTTTCCCTTCGCCTGCCAGTGCAGCGAAAGCCCTGAGAAAATTTGTGGATTACTGGGTTTGGAGAGAACGGAGATAGAGACCAAAAATGACTGATAAAGCGAGAGCTGGATTTAAGGAACTTCAGAAGGAAGTTCTGGAGCTAAAGAGGGAGCTTAACGCCATTATTGTGGCTCATAACTATCAGCGTCCTGAGGTGCAGGATATTGCTGACTTTACCGGGGATTCTCTGGAGCTGGCAAGGGAATGCGTTGGCACCAGGGCGGAAGTAATCGTCTTTTGCGGCGTTCTCTTCATGGCGGAAACAGCGGCTATCCTGAATCCAGATACCATGGTGCTATTATCACATCGTGACGCTGGCTGTCCTCTGGCGGATATGATCGATGTTGACAGTTTAAGGGAATGGAAGGAGCGATATCCCCAAGCTGCAGTAGTAGCTTATGTTAATACCACAGCAGCGATTAAGGCGGGGAGCGATATTTGCTGCACTTCGGCTAATGGAGCCGAGGTGGTAAACGCAATCCCCGACGAAGAAATCCTGTTCATCCCTGACAGAAATCTGGGGCATTATGTCTCTACCAGGACTGATAAGAAGATAGTTCTTTACCCCGGTTTTTGCGCTACCCATGATAACCTCACTGTGGAGGAGGTCGGGAAAGCCAGGCAGCGTTATCCTGAAGCCAGGGTGCTGGTTCATCCCGAATGTCGCCCTGAGGTTATCGAGCTGGCTGACGCTGCCTTAAGCACCTCGCAGATGCTCCGCTATGCCGGGGCAAGCAATGCGAAGGATTTCCTCATTGGCACTGAGGAAGGAATGTTGTATCCTTTGAGGAAGCAGAATCCCGATAAGGAATTTCACCTTATCTCCGATAGCTTGGTTTGCCCTGATATGAAGATGACCACACTGGAAACGGTGATTGAAACAATGAAGGCAAGGAAGAACATCGTCACTGTTCCTGAGGAGATAAGGGTGAGGGCTAAAAGGGCTATTGAGAGGATGCTGGCGATAAGCTGAAGGGAGTAGTCATGAGCAAAGCGAAGGAACTTGAGATGAATTACTATGACTATATAATAGTGGGCAGTGGGATTGCCGGGCTTTATGCTGCGTTACTTGCTATTGAGCAAGGCAGCGTGCTTGTCTTGACCAAGGGCAGCATTGATGATTGCAATACCAGGTATGCTCAGGGTGGCATTGCTGTCGCTATAGGTAAGGATGACTCTCCGGAGCTTCACTACAGGGATACTATGGCTGCTGGAGATGGGTTGTGTGATGCTGATGCAGTTCGTATTCTTACTGAGGAGGCAACTGAATGTATTGCTGACCTTATCAAGCTTCAAGTTCCCTTTGATACACTGGATGGCGCAATTAGCCTGGGCAGGGAGGCGGCGCATAGTATGCCTCGCATCATCCATGCTGGTGGGGATGCTACAGGTGAGTATATTGAAACCACCTTGAGTCGGCAGGTGAGGTCCAACAAGGTCAGGGTTTTAGAACATTGCCTGGTTAGCGAGATTATCACTGAAGGTGGGAGAGTGGAAGGTGTGAAGGTTCTTGATTGCCGAACAGAGATGACAGAGGAATATAGTTGTCGATTTCTTATTTTAGGCACTGGTGGTGCGGGGCAGTTATTCAAATATACCACCAACTCCGATGTGGTTACCGGCGATGGCATAGCTTTAGCTTTCAAAGCTGGTGCTGAAATCAGCGATATGGAATTCTTCCAGTTCCATCCCACCAGCCTTCATCTTCCCGGGGTGGCTCCTTTCCTCATTTCCGAGGCAGTGAGGGGGGAGGGCGGGATACTCAAAAATACCGACGGTTATCGTTTTATGCCTGACTATGCACCTGGGGCTGAGCTGGCGCCGAGGGATGTGGTGGCGCGAAGTATTGTTTATGAGATGAGAAAGAGAGGCAGTGATAGCGTGTTTTTGGACGTTACTCATTTACCGGCTCGTTTAATTACTGCCCGCTTTCCACATATCTATCGCTTTTGCCAGGAACATGGCTTGAACATCACCAGGGAACTTATACCGGTAGCACCGGCGGCTCACTATCTTATGGGAGGGG
>JAUWGN010000021.1 GCA_030606385.1 Dehalococcoidia bacterium | reverse complement strand
AAGTCTCCCCAGGCAATATTTCTTTTCCGCAATCATAGCAAATATGTTTTACCCTAGCTTTGGTCTGCTTAAGAACTGTTAAATGGCTGTATTTTCCCATTATCAATGTGTTTATACAGAATTCTTCTTATAAGACTGCTTCGCTAAAGTAACAATATATTCAAGATTTTCATCGTCGCTGAATTGTAGTTCATAATCTCCATTACCCCAATGACCAGTAGTCGACATATCTCTTGCTAATTTCTTGGGATCATCCAGTTCCCCTGTTCTAAGGTTCAACCATAGTTTCAATGCCCTTTTTTGAATATGAATGTCAGCAAAATTTGTCTTAGCTATAAATCCTATATATTTCTTAGTAGGTTTAACCTTTACCTTACCGTTTATACCCAATAAAGATGCTTTTGTTTTTTCATATAATTCCTTTATTTCCTCAGAAGCTATTGATAGATGGTCATCTTCTGTATACACCTTTATTTCTCGGGACACACCTTCAATGGTCTTGCTTTTTGAGGAGATAGTCTTTATCGATTCCATTGATCCAGAAGGCTGTATTTGCAGTAGACTAATAGTGTCATTTTCGTATCTCCGGATTTCCCATAGTTCTATAGGCAAATCCTTAAAGTTGATCGACTGAATTTGGTACTGTGTAAATGAAGGAGCCACAAAAATTACTCTTGTCTGTGTCCAATCTACATCATCCTTTTTAATTGGTTCCTTATGGTATTCATTATATTCAAGAATACAGTCAGCTTTATTATTAAGTACTACAGAAAGGTAAGCATATCCTTGATCTATCACACTAAAATTCTTATCTTTCTTATATTCGATTATAACGAAAGCTCTTGCTTTAGCATCGAAAGCAAGCGTATCTATCCTAAGATTCTGAAGTATGAATTGTGATCTAACCATGTGCAAGCCAAACAATAGGTGTAGATTATCTTCACACAATTTTTGAATCTCCTTTTCCAATTTAAAATCAATGCTGTCAATAGAACTTAGTTTCTTGTTCTTTATTGAATACATATCCATAGACATAATCTCCAAGCACTAATTACTATTAATATAATAGTGATACAACCGAATTGTAGAGCCGACCATGTTAACAGTCAATGCTTTAAAGCATTAGATCTGACCTACACTATATAGGCATTGCCTTGTTCGAAATGTTTTTGATAACCTGCCGCACAGCCCGCAACCGAGCTAGCTAGTAAAAGAACTAACGCCAGAAGGAGGAATGAATACCATTTAGGTTTGTTTCTCATACTAGACCTCCTTCGTCTCCCTGCCTGCTTTCCCACTCTCTTTTCCTAAGACAAACAAATATTATTGGTAGTATCACCATAGATAGGACACTCGCAGCTAGACATAGACCCCAATGTTTTCTCCTGAAAGTATAGAACGCCCCGATACAAAGAAGTCCAACCAAAACATACCATCCCAACATAGAGAGTTCCCGTATTATCGCCGTATGTGGTAAAAATGCTCCAATTATCATCAGAATACCTGCTGCTATTCTCATTCTAGTCTCCTTTCAGATGGCTGATAACTCCGTAAAGGATTCTTAGCTTTCCTCTTTGCCCAAAAACATGAGTATTTGCTCTCCCATTGCATTATCCTTTATCCTTATTTGGTGAATGAGGTGTACTCTCCCCAATTCTTTTTTGGATTCCAAAAAATCTTGGTCTTTCCATGTTCCATTGGCGGGTGGTATGAGTTCATACATAACTGGCTCTGGCATTTGTCCGTAGTCACGAGATAGGTTGTCTTGAACTTCATAAAATGCATCAGCGAATTCTTCGGCGGAAGTGAACTCCTCCTTAAATGAAACCACAATAATGTAAAGCCTATTATCCTTGAAAAAATAACCCACTTGTACAGGGCGCTCATACAGTATCGTTTGCTGAACTAATGTGTTGGCGTCTAATTGGTCACAATTATTTAGGACGTTTTTAACATCTTGTTGTGTCATATACCAAGTTACTCCAAACATGCCAGTAGGATGACCATGAGCTTTTAATTCTTCTAATACGTAGTTATATGCCTTTTGCTCAACCTGCTCGGTAGAAATACATCCAGTAACAGCAGCTGGAACTAGGACTACTGCCAAGACTAGGATTAACAACTTCCTTAAAGATATTCTCATTCCATCCTCCTCACTTGTCAGAAGCATACCACCGTAACCACCCTGGTAGAAGACATGCTAAGTTTGAGGATAGTTTGAAGCTGTATTCCTCAATTGTTGCTTAACACAAGGGACTGTCAAGCCTTTGGTCATTTTAGCTTTAGAATCACTGGGAGGTAAGGTAGATAGGAGTCTGTAGTAATGGCATAACACTACACCAGGGTCAGTGAAGTTTGAGGATTGTTTGGAGCACTACAGGGAAGCGTTAGTATTCAGTTCAAGTATTAAAAGGGAGTATTGAACTAAGTTATTTTTCTTCCTTCTGTTTTGACTTATTATATTTTTCGTATAGCGAAACCCCCCAAAAAATACCACAACTAATAAGTAAGAGACCTAGACCACCCAAAAAGATGCCTAAACCAGTCAAATTTTCCATATTTTCACCTCCCATTGTGACAAGTCTAGAATTTAACATAATTTGAGATCCAATGCTTGGTCAATTAGGATAGATAATTTAAGGAATGAGTCTCTGGCTTCCTGTACCGTGCTATCGTCACTCGGAATCTGTCCAAGTAACCTAGACAAATTGCTAATCTCTGTGACAATTTGCATTTTTAAATCTTTAACGTTTTGTGCTTCTTCCATAACTACCTCCCTATCGTTAACTGCACTATACCACCACTAACAACCAATGCTTAGGAATATCGTGTGAATCTTCGTTTCACCACGTGCCACTTCCACTTCAAGCAGAAGACATGCTAAGTTTGAGGATAGTTTGAAGCTCTATCGGAGGCTCAGGACTTTGCCTAAAGCCTAACAGGTGGGCTAAATTCTATCTGTCTTTTCCTCGTTCATTTCCATGAGTCTGGGCATCGTAGGATATAGCCGTCTTGTTTCTTTATCTCTTCTGGGAAAAGATTTTTAGCAATCCTTGCACGACTGATAACGAAGCTTATATGAGCCGATTTGGCTAAGTCACTCGACCAGCGCTTCGGTGGAAATGCGATGATTATCCGTTTCTTACAGAACAACTCCTTCAGTGCTTCGAGCGGTGGGACCAAATCACTATCTGCTGAGATGAGAAAAGCAACATCGAATTTATCCTGATACGCATCTTTAAGGATTTCGGTAGCAATGTTTACATCTGTCATTTTCTCCCTAGGCACTGCGTCTTCAAAGGCACAGTGAGGACAGCAACGAGGATTGAGTTGGTACTTCCCATAGAAAATGTGGAAATCATCGAGGGTTTCAAGGGCTTCGATAAAGGTTGATTGTCGTATCTACTTACCTGGTGGGCTTGTGATTCTTGCGGTGAAATACTTTGTCAGAAGCAACCTCTGGCTAGGCTTTAGAAGATTCTGCACCAACACTTGTATATTCAACCAATAGTATCGGCACCAACCTTTAGATTTCAATCCAAAGTAGAGATTAAAGCCATCGACATAGGCGATTACACGTTCCACCATATAAGCGTCCAACGTGTCGACTTGACAAACGCCAACACTTTGACTATTATATACTTAACATCACCAAGGCGAGTAACCTTGGTCCGACAGTCTCCTTTGCGTGAGGAGGCTGTTTCTTTTTGGTGGTTCATCTAGTTACCTCACCATCAAGAGCAGTACTGTTAGCAATTGACGCACTAGCGTCGCTAACATTTGATAAGAGTAGGCCTGCCAATATCACTATTAGTCCCACTAAGACAGCTCGGCCTCTCATAGCTATGTTCAATTATACTGCCAAGTAATCTCACATAGAAGGCATGCTAAGTTTGAGGATAGGTTGAGGCTGTATTCCTCAATTGTTGCTTAACACAAGGGACTAAGAAACCGATGCTTATTTTAGCTGCAAAATGCTTGTGCTATGCTAACCCGCGTCTCTACTAACAGGTCAAGGCTATGAAGCACTGCAGAGAGTCGGAGTACGGAATTAGAGTACGCTCTTTTAACTGGTCAGCCCAGTGCCGAGCCTAGAAAGTACGGCCAGATTACTATGGCAAGCAAAATCTTCCACCAAACCAGACTGGCGTAACCGATTGTAAATAGCCAGCCGATGAACCAAATGGCTACGCCAGTCGAGGAGCCAGTGTCGCCCTTCATGCGGTGGTACCAACGTTTTCCTCCCTCTGTCATGTTTTCCTCCTTTTACAAGATAATCTACGGCATACCACTTCTTTTCAAATTGTAGACTCTAAACACAGTCTGCTGTCTAGCTATTTCCTGGTTTTTTCATAATCCAATTAGTAGAAACTAAAGTAACAAGTCCCACGAGATTTATGGCAGCGAATATAAGGGTAGCGGTTCTGCCCCAATCGAACATAAGCTCATTGAGTAAAAGACCAAGCGTGCCGATAAAAATTAGAATGAAGCTACCCAGTTTTAGAACTTCTCTCATAGACATACCTCCCAAATCTCTATTGCTTATTGAATTGCCGTTACACCCGTAACCTAATTTCATCCGGAGTAACATGGTCTACTATAATATTGACTCCATCTATTCTTATTTTACTCTGCCCTATAGGGAAAAACAGATTCCAGACAAAACCCTGATACGGAAATTCCCATTTCTTTTGAGCGATAGAAAACACTTTTTCAGATGGCATACCCGCATAGATAATGCGGTCTTTGCCAAATCTCAGGTGATAACTATCACTGACTGATAATACGACTGACCTGTCCATGATACCTCCTTTTAGACTGCCAAACCTTGTATAAACTGCCTGCAGACACTTGTCGTCCCGGGTATTATACAACAAGGCCAAATATACGGGGAAGAGCGTTCAAACGGTGGAACGCCGCACCAGGTCAGTGAAGTTTGAGGATAGGTTGAGGCTTTATCAGAGGATGGAGGCTCTATCCTCTCCAAATCCACGTGGGGGAGTGATCTAGTTCAGATAGATGATGGACACTTCGAAGTAGGGAGTTACCTCTCATCTTGAGTTTGAGCAAACTCTGGCAATTCGTTGTGTCATTGCGAGGACTGAGATTCCTCGTTTTACTCGGAACAGGCTCCGCAATGCCCGTTTGAAAATGTAGTTGCCCAATTTATTGGGCAATTGTGCCTGATGAATCAGGCAACTACAAAACCGTTCTAGCCATTTGGATTTTGGTCATTTGATATTGTTTAGTATTTCGGATTTAGTATTTAGAGTTTTGTTTTCACGGGATTGCCACGCCTTGGCCCCTTCGCTGCGCTCGGGGTTTCAGCTCACCGCAATGACAGGTAAAAAAAGGCTCGCAATGACGAAGAAGGAAGTTAAAGTGTCACTAATCTTATGAACCAGTACACGGAATTGACACCTGTGACCTATGTGGTATACTAATAGCGTATCACGATGGAAGGGGGGACCGTGGGTATCAAATCCTACAGTTGCTCCTTCCCTTTTTTAGATTATTCTGGTTTTGCCAGTTTCTATTTTAAATTTGCAACCGCACTTCTTGCACCACCAGCCTTTAATCCCTACTTTAGTCCCTCTAGCCGGCTCAGTGTATAAGATATTCATACTGCCACATTGTGGGCATTGTGGTTGTTTATGAGTCATTATTTTATCTATGCGCAGGCAAAGGTGGAGTTTGCATAGTTATTGTGATTATAGCACAATCGGTTTGATTCATATTTCACAGCTCTATTGTAGTCAGCTTGAATGACACATAGGGTATTGCACCATATGATATAACTTGTATAATTTATCTAAAGCAAACCACCTGGCCATGCATGTTATATAGCTTTAGCTAGCAGCGGGCGTTTGTCACCAATCCGGGCTGCGATTGAGATGGGGAAGAAACGGAGTCCAATAAATAAAATTGGGAAGGTGTGAAATGACAACTATGAGCAAAAAAATAGTTTCCTATCTCCTGATTGTGTCGCTAATCGTTATTCCACTGGTTGGATGCGGCTGCCCCCCCACAGAAATCGGAAAGGACGAGGCTATCAGGATATTAGTGAGTGAAATAATACCACCTGCCTCTTCATACGCAAGGATTTCTGCCGCTATGTTGTCTCAGCCGCTTCAACAAGGCGATGTTGTTAGCTCAGAAGGCAGTGGACAATATACCATAGAGGCCAATACCTGGTTCGTCTTTATAGATGATGTGCCGGAGGCATTTTTCGCCCATGACACCAGGTATGTTTTCATAGACGCCAGGACTGGAGACTATGACGTTGCTAATGAAATGTGGCCACCCCTGATAAATAATGTGTCCATGTGGGACACCCAGAATCTGGGTAGAGGGTATCTCATCGAGCTCTATTCCATCTTAGATAGTCCTGTGCCCATTTCGGCCATTGCAAGCACAGCCCCCTCGGGTGATTACGGAGACGCCCCGGATGGGCAGGACGCCTACTATGGAGTGCCAGGTCGCTTCCCCACGCTGTATAACACCACTAACAGCAAATTCGGTCGCCCCGGAGGGCATACCCTCAACACCAGCGAGGAGACACTGGGACTGAATGTTAGTGCTGAGGTAGATGCAACCGACCCCAATGACCCGGATGGAGTGCCCAATTTAGTGGACGCAGACAGTGATGAAAGAATGTACGTCATCCTGGATGGCAGCGATACCAAGCTGGCTTTTACCGTTACAGTTAGTTCGGGTGCTCCAGATATAACACGATATGCAAATGTTTTAATCGATTTTGACCAGAACGGAAACTGGAGCACTGGTTCCTATGGAGTAGAGTGGGTGGTGGTCAACCTGGAAGTGAATGTTGCCCCTGGTTCCTCCGAAACAATAATCACTCCAGCATTCTCGTGGGGAAACCAGGCTGTGCGTCCCTCGCCAGTATGGATGAGGGTGTTGCTGTCAAGAGCTAAGGTTGATGAAGCTCTATTCGCTAACGTGGGTGGCTGGGATGGAAGTGGGCAATTCCAATACGGTGAAATTGAGGACCACTTCGTTTTTCTCATGGATATGCCGCCACAGCCTGGCTTTGTCCCACGGTGGCCACCGACGCCGGGAAAACCGCCGGGTGGCGATGGCAAACCACCGGGAGGTGGGGGACAACCACCGGGTCCCAGCAAAGGCCCCTGCGGCTACGACATAAACTACTACATCATCACCATTAGTGGCGGGGACAACTATGAAGACCTGGCTAAGGGAAAGCCCATCGTACAGGAGTCCGTTAACACTATGGCGGGAGTTGCCGGCGAACAGGGCTACACATCAGTTGCCAGTCTTGCTCCTGATAAAGCAGGGGACAGCAAGACTTCCCTGGCAAACATAGGCAAAGCGTTTGACAATCTGGCAAGCAAGGTAAAGTGCGGAGATTACGTTCTGATATATATATGCGGACATGGCAAGGAGTCCGGGGGCATTGCTCTAAAGAGCAGTAGTGGATATACGCAAGAGGCAATGAAACCCACAGATGGAGATGACAAAGACAATAGCCTGGAAGACTTCTTGAACAAGATACCTGCGTGTCCTGATGAGGACTGCAACAAAGCTGGATGCTGCTGCCACGTTTCCGTGATACTGGAATCATGCTTTTCCGGAAACTTCAACGTCTCTGGTGTAACCGGTCAGGGAAGGGCAGTAATAGGCACATCAACTGACACTGAGTCCTGGGCAACTTATAGCGGAGGAGGTGTCTATACCGCAGGTCTTGCCGAGGACTTAAGAGACCCCAAGGCTGATAACTCCACACCGCCTGATGGTGTGGACCCTATGGAAGCAGATGAGTCGGCTACACAGAAGGTCAATGAAAACAACAAGAACCTGGCAAAACAAGGGAAACCGCCTCAGGAGCCGTGGAACGACAATCAATGGTGTGAATGTAAGTGTCCCTGCAAGCCCGGTATAGACGTAGATAAATGGGTGTGGTACGAGTCATTGGAAGGATGGGCAGAGGGAATCGACGTTGACCTGGACCAGGAGGTCATGTTCAGATTAAAGATTGAAAACGATGGAGAATGTACCGATATCATCGAGCTGGAGGTGATGGACATTCTGCCATCTTGCCTGGACTACGGAAATGATGCGGTTATCTACTACAACGGCGGGGAACACGAACGCAGACCACCTGACCGGATTACAGATGGGCCATTTGGTGGACTACAGCTTTTCTGGGACCTGGAAGACATAGGGCCGCTGGCACCTGGAGAAAGCATAGCCATTGAATATGGTGCCATCGCTGAGTATCCGGGTGAAAACATTAACATAGTCTTCGCTGAAGCTCACTGCGCCTATGATTATAGTGTGGTCGTTTCTGACGAAGATGCAGCAATTGTCAGTGTGGCTACTCCTCCAGCACCCCCGCCCGAGGAAGTACTATACGCTTTCTTTGAGGCTGATGCCGAGTGCATATCCAATGAGTTATGTAGTTGCTGGCTGACTATTTCCTTTGGGGCGGAGGACCTCACCGGAGGCGATTATCCCGTCACCAGCGTAGTTCTGGTAGTGAATGAGGAAGTGTGGGATGATTCAGGGGCCATATCTACAGTGCTGTACCAGAATGATGTTTATGAAGTGGCAGGCTGTGGCGAAACCTTCTATATCGAGGTGACAGCCGAGAACGCATACGGCCTGACGGTTACTGCCAGCGACTACTTCACCACTCCTATCCCTGGAGATTGACAGCCCAAAATCAGGCAAGGGGAGGGCTTTTTCTGCCCTCCCCCGTTTTTTCTTCATAAATTTGGGCAATACAGGCTGGCTTAGCCTTGCTATCCATGACATACCTGGTAAGGTAATTGGGGGAATCGATTTGAGGGCTTCGTCTGAATTGGCCTGGTCCTGTTCTAAGGCAGGTAGGTTATCCGGGAAGGTGGTTTTTCATGCAGCTCAAACTCTATTCCGGCTTCTTTGAACAGGTCTTTGAAAGAGTCATCGGCATAGCTGCCGAAGGTTACGAAGCGCTTTATTCTGGCATTCACCAGCATCTTGGCGCACAGTATGCATGGTGAATGCGTGGCATAGACCGTGGCGTCTGCGAGGTTAACGCCATGAAGCGATGCTTGTATGATTACGTTTTGCTCGGCGTGAATTCCCCGGCATATTTCCTGCCTGGTCCCGGATTCGATATTCAGCTCGTCCCTGAGGCAGCCGAGTTCAAGACAATCCTTGACTCCGGAGGGAGCACCGTTATAGCCTGTAGCTAGTATATGTTTGTCCCTTACTGCCACGGCGCCGACATGGTGTCGCCGACAGGTTGACCGTTCTGCTGCCACAGTAGCTATCTTGAGGAAATATTCATCGCTGTCCGGCCTGGTTACTTTTTTCATTTCAAAGCGGATAGAACTCGTTCCGTCTCCTTTTCCAGCTCCTTCAAGGAAGCTTCGTTTACTATGGTAAAGTCAGCCATGGCGATTGGGCCACCCTTGTTGGTATTCTCTATCTCTGCTTTGTCTCGATTGGCTGCTTCCTCAACCGTCAAGGGTCGGTTTACCCTGTTTTTAAGTCTTGCATGCCTGGTAGCCTGCGACGACCAGACAACAACTGTACTGAACTTCTCGCCATAGCGGTCTTTCAATAAAGTATACTCTTCCCACGAGTAAAGTCCGTCCACCACGACGTTTGACGATTTCAGCGAGGCGTCAATCCTGGGCAGGTTCAATTTGGCATATGCCGACATCCCGTGTTCTTTTCTCAATTCCTCCCTGATGTGGCGTTCGTTTTCCTCGTTCAGTTCAAGTCCTCTGTTCTTGATTTCTTCTTCCGTGATATCTCCAAACCTTACTTTCTTAAAGCCGCTCTTCTCAAATACTCTGGCTACTTCTGATTTGCCCGCACCTGCCATACCAACAATTGCTACCACTTTCATTGCTCGTGCGTATTCAATAAGCGGATTGCAGGGGTGCTTTTATTAGCAACATTTGCGCAACTATTATAGGGAAAGTCCCAGTCCATGGCAAAGAGTTCTTTCGACAAAGCAAGGGTTGCATCGCATGTGCTTAGACACTACTTTTATGCTTGAGCTGTAGCTGCTGGTT
>JAUWGN010000083.1 GCA_030606385.1 Dehalococcoidia bacterium | reverse complement strand
GGCGAAATAGGCAACATTTCTCCTCGCAGCCTCCTTTAGACCGGCATCGTCGAAGGATTGATAATCCTGCATTGATCTATCCATCATCGCCAGGCTCGTATCGATAAGCTCGTCAAAGAACTCCTCTTCCTCCAATCGCTTTAATATCTCATTGAACTGGATGTGGTATAGATGGAGTAAGGTATCTGAGGTAACAAAAATGGGTATTTCCCGTTCCTTCAATGTCTTATAGGGCTGGACGACGTCATCTCCGTGCCACGGAATAACCACAAAGCCATTTTCCTGCAAAAGCTGCTTTTGACTTTCGGTTAGATAGAAAGTGGCTTCCACCTCCCCAAAATTTGTCACTTCATTTAAACCTAATGGCAATAAGTAGTCAGGGGCATTAGGAGATATAGAGAGTTGCTCAAGCTCATAACAATCCACCATGATAAATTTAGGATTTAATACCTCACCTCCGGCTACTGAAGGTATAGTAAACTGCGAGGATGTGACCCCACATGCGCATCCACTAACAACGATAATCCCGACAAGCATCAAGCTACTGAACATCCTGACTATTTTACCGTTCATAGCCGCCTCCTTTTACCAGCACAAATATGCCCACCAGGGCTTTTGCTCGCTGATTATCTCTCCAGTGCTGGCATCCACTTCTACCACCATGTCTATCTTCGTGGATACCAATCCCAATAGCTCCTTGCTACTTATGCCCTGAACCTCATATACCGCCTTATCATCAGCAGCCTTGAGCTCAATAGTATAACCTGGCTCAAGGTCAGTCACTACTTTTTCCGGCATCACTTGCACCGGCAATAGCCGGTAACCATTATCGAGGAATAACTGCGAGTCCTCGATTTTCAATTGGCACTCTGGAGATATTTTGACTATTGCCGTTACATTATCAACCTCAATTATCACCCCATGAGTAACGTTATTAAACTGCAAATATACTAAATGGGAACCAGGATCATCGCCATTAAGTATGGCTTTAATGACCACCCCCGAATTCAGCTTTTCCCCATCAACCCGGACTATGAATTCCAACCCAGCAGTACTAACCTCCAGGGTAGCTTGGGGGCTAAGCGCGAGATATTCAAGCTCTCCAGAAAGAGGTATAACCACCGTTTTCCGACCGATGACTTTATCCTGATATCGGACAGCAATATCGTAGAGCCCTGGTTTCAAGTTGACTATCTTAGCCCAAAACGGTATTCCACCCAGACATTGAATGCAGATACCTGGTTTTTCCTGTGCAATGATATCGACATTTATAGTTGGGTGATGGGCGAAAGTAAGGGGTAGATTCAACTCTGTTCTAAGCTCATAGCAAGGCGTAGGGGTGACAACCGAGCCACGAATTACAATTACATCATCCGAAACTCCTACAGCAGCCTGCGATTCCTGTCTTAAGGCGCAGCTACCGGGACCATAGTCGAAAATAAGCTGAGCATCAAGCGACACCCTGGTTATCTTTAAATCTTCAGTCAAACTGGCTAAGTCCCCATGATAGCTCACTGCAGTAAGCCAGGCATTACTCCCAAGTAATTCGGCAATGCTCTCATCGATGGAAATTAGCTCTTCCTCATTTACCTCAAACTGAATGGGCTGAGTGCCCTTCCCACCATAGAACTTCCCCACCTCCATATCCTGGGGTAACGTGCTCCCCTCAGACAAGTCATATAGGCTCACCGGCTGCGGTGTAAGCAAGAACAGGTTTATATCCGTCCACCCCTCAGCAAGGGTGGAAATTTTAAGGGGATAATAAAGGAAGTCAGTGTCGAATCGATATACAATCGGCTCGATGCTCTTTGGCTTCGCGGTCACCTCAATGAGGTCGAAAACGAAGTACTTCATATTCTGGTCCAGGTAGCTTGCCACCACTGATTCAAGCTTTGGCGATGAAATCTGCTTCTCAATTCCAGCACTCTTCAGAAACTCCTCGGCCCACTGGATAAGCTCAGCGGTATCATCAGCTTTGACCACGGTGATGTCATGAGCACCAATCTTTTCATGAAAGACTATTTCCACCCCTCTTCCCGGAGGTCCCATCACGCCTATCCCCTCCTTAAACCGATCCCACGAAGTAACGGGAAAATGCTCTTCAATTAGCAGGTTAACCTGTTCGAAAGAAGCAAAATCACCCTTCTTTATTTCGGGCTTTGAAGGCAAAGGCAAGAGCTCCAAAACCTGGCTATCATCACTGGCGGTGACATCAGTAGATAGAATCAATGTTTCTTCCTCACCATTCCAGGCAATAATCGCTTTTTGCCCCGGTCCGTAGACCGAGACATCATTTATGGGTACCATCCCCCTGTCCGCCAGAGCTACTGGCGCTAAAGGCAAGCTAATTAAGCTAAGAAACATAACCACCTGCAACGCTCTAAATAAGTGCCTCATTTTCTCCCTTTTACGTACTACAACGAGAAATCTGGGTGAAAGTTCATCCTCTATAACCCAAAATATCCTCTAATTTTCTAGCCTGTTCCACTCGATAATTACCAACTCTGGTGCGGCGGACTTCCACCACAGTAGCACCAACGGCTAACTTCGTCCCAATATCATGAACCAGGCTTCTAATATAGAACCCTGAAGAAACATCGCAGTCAAAGGTGAAATACGGAAATTGGAACTCACCAAGCTTGAGGGAATAAATGCTAACCTTCTTAGGCGGCATTTGCACGCTAACGCCTTTCCTGGCCAGTTCGTAGGCTTTACGCCCGGCTAACTTTTTAGCAGAAAAGGAAGGGGGCACTTGCCAGATCTCACCACGAAATCCTTTCAGCACTTCCTGTAGTTCCTCCTTTGTTATCGTGGCATCGCTTTGCTGCAGGATTTTCCCGTCACAATCAAAAGTGTCAGTCTCCACACCCAACCTGGCTTTCACCTCATAACTCTTGTCCAGCATTAGAAATGAGGAGGCTTCTTTGGTGCGCCTGCCCATAAGAATAATCAAAAGCCCTGTAGCTATAGGGTCTAGCGTACCTGTATGGCCAGTCTTTACCTTCAACTCCTTCCTTATTAACTCCACCACGCGGGACGAAGTAAGCCCTTTAGGCTTATCCACAAGCAAGATGTCATCCATTGCAATTAGTATTTTAGTATAACCCAAAACAAAGTTCATTTTCAGTTTACGCGAAATAACCGCACAAAGACGCCACATTGCCGGTAAGGTAGCCTTAACAATTAAGCGGTGGCTCCAATTTACGTGATGTAACTTGACGCAAACTAATAAAAAAGCTAGGCTATTACCTTAAATTTACGAAGGAGACTAATAGATTGAGATGTCGCGGCATTAGAGGTGCAATTACGGTGCCTGATAATGATAGAGAGGATATTATGACGGCAACGAAAACATTGCTCAAAGAGATACTTCGGGCTAACGAAATTGAAATTGATGATATAGCGGCTATATTCTTTAGCACTACACCTGACTTAAATGCCGAATTCCCTGCAGCAGCAACAAGGGAGCTGGGATGGCCACAGCACATTGCTCTGCTTTGCGGACATGAGATGAACGTTCCTGGTGCCTTACCTCATTGCCTTCGAATTCTGATGTTGATAAACACCGAAAAGAAAGCTGAAGAAATCGCCCATATCTATTTAGGGGAAGCCAAGAAATTAAAGGAAGCCAAACTAGAGGTATCTGGAGGCAAAGCATGATCATAGTGATGAAAGGGAGCTGTAAGAAAGAAGAAATCAACGCTGTTGTTCGCCGCATCGAAGAGTATGGGCTGAAAGCGCACATCTCTGAAGGTGTGGAGCACACCGTAGTCGGCATACTGGGACAAATCTTTCCCGAATTGCAGGACAGGATGGAATTGCTTCCCGGCGTAGAACAAGTTATTCCTATTAGCAAACCTTACAAACTTGCCAGCCGAGAGTTTCACCCCCAAAATACTACAGTGAAGATAAATGATATCACCATTGGTGGTGATGAAATAGTGGTCATGGCTGGTCCCTGTGCCGTAGAGACTGAAGAACAACTGCTGAGCACAGCTCTGGCAGTCAAGGCAAGTGGCGCCAATATATTACGTGCAGGCGCCTTCAAGCCAAGCACCTCCCCTTATCACTTCCGTGGCCTGGGTGAAGAAGGACTCAAATTGCTAGCGAAAGCCCGTGAGGAAACGGGAATGCCTGTAATCACCGAGGTAATCACTCCGAGTGATGTTGAACTGGTAGCTGGTTACGCTGATATACTACAAATTGGAGCGCGAAACATGCAAAACTTCATCTTGCTTGATGAGGTAGGGAAAACAAGGAAGCCAGTGATGCTTAAGAGAGGCTTATCAGCCACCATTCAAGAATGGCTATTAGCTGCGGAATATATCCTCTCGCAAGGGAATGAGCAGGTTATCCTTTGTGAGCGAGGCGTGAGAACCTTCGAAACTTATACCCGTAATACTATGGATGTCAGTGCTATACCGGCTATCAAAAAAGTTAGCCACCTGCCAATCATTGCTGACCCGAGCCATGCTACAGGAAAGTGGCATCTGGTAACACCGGTATCACTTGCTGCTATAGCCGCTGGAGCTGATGGGCTTATGATAGAAGTCCACCCTAATCCCGATTTGGCACTTAAGGATGGTGCACAATCGCTCACCTTCGATAATTTTGACAAACTCATGTCTCAATTAACACAAATAGCTCAGGCGACAGGTAGAAAATTAGCCACTAGTGGCGTAAAGGCAAGTCCCTGAAGCTTTTATGACCATCGAACAAGAACTAGCAAACGTGGTACCCCATGAGGAAACAATCCTCACCATCGGCGTTTTCGACGGCGTGCATGAAGGACACCGCTATCTAATTGAAAAGCTAATTCACCAAGCTCAAGAAAGAGATTTGCTTAGCGGAGTAGTTACTTTCCACCCCCACCCCCAATCAGTACTGGACCCCCAAAATCAATTGCCTTACTTGATGAGCTTGGACGATAGAGTTGAGGAAATCCGTCATCTTGGTGTAGATTTGATTGCTTTGCTATCCTTCACCTCGCAGGTAGCAAAACTCTCTGCGAGACAATTTGTTACCCTGCTTAGAAAATATCTCAAAATGCGTGGCCTGGTAATCGGGGACGATTTCGCCCTTGGAAGAGGACGCCAAGGAAATGCCGAAAACCTTGCTGCACTAGGAGAGGAAATGCGGTTTTTTGTACACATCGTGTCACCGTTCACAATCGATAGCGAAACAGTAAGCAGCACTCTTGTACGTCAAATACTTACTCAAGGAAATATGGAAAAAGCGAGAAAGTTAATGAGGCATCCCTTCAGCGTCAGCGGCAAAGTCATCACTGGCGATAAGCGGGGACGTGCCTTGGAATTCCCCACTGCGAACCTTGACATAGGTTCACAGCAGGTACTGCCTGGCAACGGAGTCTACGCATCAATCGCCCACGCAGATGGTGAACAATTCGCCTCAGCAACAAATATAGGCATTCGTCCCACTTTCGGACAAGGTCGAAAAACTGTGGAGACTTATCTGATAGACTATCATAGGGAACTATACGGCAAAGAACTCAAG
>JAUWGN010000138.1 GCA_030606385.1 Dehalococcoidia bacterium | reverse complement strand
GCAAGGAAATACTTGATGAATTCGGCATCACCACTACCAAATACCAGGAAGGCTACCATGTTGCCAGCGCCATAGAGATGGCTTCTGCCCTTTGCTTGCAAGCGGTAAAAGCTGGAGCCAGGATATTCAACCTGGTTAATGTTGAAGATGTGGTTATCAGAGAAAACGACAAAGTTAGCGGACTGGTGTTGAACTGGAGCGCTGTGTCCACGGCAAAGTTGCATATCGACCCCCTGGCTATAAGAGCTAAACTGGTGATCGATGCTACCGGACATGCTTGTGAGGTTTGCCAGTTGGTGACCAGGAAAATAGGCGCTAATCTAAGGACACCTACAGGAAACGTAATTGGCGAGAAACCGATGTGGGCTGAAATAGCCGAGAAACAGATTGTGGAAAACACCAAGGAGGTTTATCCCGGATTGATAGTCGCCGGGATGGCAGCAAGCGCCGTCTTCGGCTTGCCCAGAATGGGACCGATATTTGGAGGCATGCTTCTATCAGGCAGAAGAGCAGCTGAGATGGCTATAGAATTACTGAAATAACGATGGCAAAGACAATCGCCGAAATCAACCAGAAAATCAAGCAAGGAAAGGCGGTAGTGGTAACCGCTGAAGAGATAATTGATATCGCCCGAAAAAAGGGCGTCAGCAAGGCAGCCGAGGAAATTGATGTCGTTACCACGGGCACCTTCAGCCCAATGTGTTCTTCAGGCGCGTTTCTTAACATCGGTCACTCCAGTCCAAGAATAAAGTTTGGCGGCGGCAGAGTGTATCTAAACGACGTCCCGGCTTACACCGGCCTGGCCGCTGTGGATATCTTCCTCGGGGCAACCGCCTTGCCCGACGATGACCCCAGAAACAAAATCTATCCCGGCGAATTCAGATACGGCGGTGGTCATGTCATTGAAGAGCTGGTAGCCGGAAAAGACGTCAGACTAGAGGCTATTGCTTACGGCACCGATTGCTACCCGCGAAGAAAGCTGGAAACCTGGATAAATATCAACGACATTACTAATGCCATCCTGTTTAATGTACGCAATGCCTACCAGAACTATGAGGTCGGGGTAAACCTATCAGACCGAATGATTTACACCTATATGGGCGTATTGAAGCCAGAGCTGGGCAACGCCAACTATTGCACCTCGGGACAACTCTCTCCCTTGCTTAATGACCCCTATTATAAAACTATAGGCGTAGGAACTAAGATATTCTTGGGCGGTGGAACAGGCTATGTCGCCTGGTATGGCACGCAACACAATCCCAACGTCCCCCGGGGAGATAATGGAGTCCCCTTAGAGCCTGCAGGAAGTTTAGCAGTAATCGGTGATTTGAAACAGATGAAACCTGAATGGTTGGTAGGGACTAGCATGCTTGGCTATGGCTGCACCCTGACTGTAGGCATAGGCGTTCCCATTCCGATACTCTCTGAAGAGATTTTGCGCTACACCACGATAAGTGATGCTGACATCTTCGCCCCCATTATTGACTATTCTGAAGCCTACCCCAAGATGGAAGCAAGTAGTCTAGGAAAAGTGAGCTATGCTGAGCTGAAAACTGGGCACATAAAAATTCAAGGAAAGGATGTCCCCACCGCCTCTTTGTCCAGCCATTATAAAGCTCAGGGAATTGCTAGCATACTGAAAGTATGGATAGAAAAAGGTGAATTTTTGCTCAGCGAGTCGGTAGCTCCTCTACCCGGAACAGAATCGGGCATAACCATTAAACCACTCAAGGAAAGACCAGTAATGGAGTAGCAAAATGGCGATTTCAAGAAGAATAGTGCTGCACTTTCCCCCTCGCATTACCAATCAATCTATAGTATGCCGCCTGGCTAAGGACTTTGATCTTAGCTTCAATATCATCAAAGCCTCCGTTACACCAGGAGAAGAGGGGCTGATGGTTATGGAGTTAAGCGGTGACCAGAGAAACTACGACAAAGGTATCCAGTATCTCACCGAAGCAGGAGTGAAAATTCAATCCTTAAGCCAGGATGTAGTTCGCAATGAAGACAGATGCACCCACTGCGGAGCATGTATCAACCTATGCCCCACTGGTGCCTTCACTCTAGAGCCTAAAACAAGAAAGGTGCTTTTTGACCATAACAAATGCGTGGTTTGTGAATTATGCATTAAAGCCTGTCCCCCTCGAGCTATGGAATTATATTTCTAAATGCTTTACCGTAATTGGGTCAAGGATAATGACCTGGTTTCGTTCACTGCTGTGGTAGAACAGACCAACCTGTATATCCGAGCACACCACAATCTCAAAACCAAGGCGCTCCAATCAGTGATAAAACATCGCCGCTCCCTGGAACGATATATTGATCACCATCCTTTGTTTTTGACAACCCTCGAGCCATATCCAGGAGAACAGAATGCTCCAGCTATTGTCAAAGCAATGACAACAGCAAGTGAAGTAGCCAACACTGGTCCCATGTCTGCTGTAGCTGGTGCCATCGCCGAAGCTGTGGGCAAGGATTTACTCCCCTTTTCACCCGAGATAATCGTGGAAAATGGCGGCGATATATTCCTGAAAACATCGAAGAAAAGGCTGGTGGGCATCTATGCCGGAGAGTCTTCCTCTACTGGCAAAATCGCCCTGGAAATTAAGCCCCAGGAAACACCTCTGGGGATATGCACCTCATCGGGAACTGTGGGGCATTCCTTAAGCCTGGGCTGCGCTGACGCTGTGGTCGCCCTCTCACCTTCCACACCTCTGGCAGATGCTATAGCTACTACCATAGGCAACACTATCGCAAGTATCGATGATATCCCTCAAGCAATTGAGAAAGTCAAAGACATCCCGGGGTTATATGGCATAATTATCATTAAGGACGACAAGATAGGAATATGGGGCAAGGTAAGAATCATGCCTCTGAGTTAGAATCAGTATTTGCTCTTCGGTTTATCCACCGCACCAGCAGCTTCTTACCCTAATAGTTACAGCCTCAGAGGCTATGCCACCCCTGCCATCAGCTACCGTCACCGTAATGACGAATCCCTCTGTGCTGCTGGGTGGCAGAGTCCAAGTAACTTTGGCACCACTCCCAGAGATGCCCCCTCTCTCAGTTGACCAGATATAATGCAGTTCACCATCATTGAGATCAGAGGCGATGCACTCGAGGGTACAGTATTCACTTTTTTGCAGTATTTCGTACCCCCCGGATTTTTGCCTTATATAAGCAGGAATATCGGTGGTAACAGTTAAGCTCTGTATAACTGGCGCCGGTTGTTCCACTGCTACCACTATAGGCAGCGAGGTCCTGGTTTCGGCGTCTAGTTCATCTCCAACCACAACCGAGATGTTGTATATGCCCAGTTCTTCAGGTGCAGTCCAGGTAACTGGTGAACCACTGCCCGAAATATTACCACCTTCAGCTTCCCATTCATATGTCAAAATATCGCCACTAT
>JAUWGN010000143.1 GCA_030606385.1 Dehalococcoidia bacterium | reverse complement strand
AGCGAAGCAATCTCCAACCCTTTACCACCTCTTTAGCCACAGCATCAATGCTTAAATCATCCGTATTAATCACCAGGTCAACATCATCGTAATAAGGTTGTCTTTGAGCTTTAAGCTGCCTGATATGCTCTAAAGGGTTGTCACCTTCCAGAAGAGGACGAATCTCAGGGCCATGACTCCCTTCCTGAAACAGCCGTTGATAAATTGTCTCCGGTCTAGCTTCAAGACAAACAATGAACCCATTCCGGACAAGCTGACTGCGGTTCTGTGGGTCAACGATGGCGCCGCCACCGGTGGCGATGACTCGGTGACTTTGCCGGGAGGCTCTTTTGATAGCTACCCGTTCCAACTCTCGGAATTTTTCCTCCCCATCGATGCTGAAGATTTCAGCAATGGGCTTTTTTGCCAGGCTGACTATTTCATTATCGGTATCAATAGAATCCCAGCCTAATTGCTTAGCTACCTCCCTGGCTACCAGAGACTTCCCAGTACCTGAAAACCCGGTGATAATGATATTGCCTGTTGCCCTTTTCATGACTTCCAAAGCGATATGCCACTCAAATAACCTCGATAATTTGCCAGGGTTTCCTTTAAGCTGTCGCCGCCGAATTTCTCCAGGCAGGCATCAGCAAGAACTATGGCCAGCATCGCTTCAGCAATTACCCCTGCAGCAGGAACAACACAGACATCGCTGCGCTCATAATGAGCTGCAGCTTTCTTGCCAGTACGCAAATCAATGGAATCCAGTGGCTTAGCCAGAGTAGCGATAGGTTTAATTGCAGCGTTGACCACTATATCCTCGCCATTGCTTATGCCGCCTTCAATGCCACCAGCATGATTGGTAGGGCGATACCAGGGAAAAGATTGCTTCGCTGCCTCTTCGCTTCGCTCAGAGCTTCGACTCGCAATGACGGACGAAGGACCCGGCTCTATGATGTCATGAGCCTGCGAACCCTTGAGCCCAGATAAGGCAAAACCATCTCCTATCTCCACACCCTTGACGGCGTTAATGCTCATTATCGCCCGGGCAATTTTGCCATCAAGGCGGCGATCCCAGTGAACGTGGCTACCCATGCCTATAGGGACGCCACTGGCAATCACTTCAAAAATACCACCCAACGTATCTCCTTCAGCCTTAGCTTCATCAATCGCGGCGGTCATTTGCTTTCCTAGCTTAGCATCAGCACAGCGAACAGGAGAGGCTTCTACCTGCTGCCAATCTATAGAGATTGCTCCGCCCGGCTCACAATGACATCTCCCAATGGCTACAGTGTGGCTATGAATGGCAATGCCAAGCTCTTCTAAGAATCTTTTGGCTATTGCTCCAACAGCTACCCTGGCAGCTGTTTCTCGAGCACTGGCCCGCTCCATAATTGGTCTGATATCGTTAACTCCATACTTAACAACTCCAGCGAGGTCAGCATGCCCGGGACGAGGACAGGATACAGGCTCGGCTTCCCAGTCTCGCCAACCTTTATTGTGGATGAGCAATGCAATCGGACTACCCATGGTAAGCCCATGCCATAGTCCCGAGATAATCTCAACCTTATCTTCCTCAATCTTCATGCGGGAACTGCGCCCATAACCTGCCTGACGGCGTCTTAATTCCCCGTTGATATATTCAACCTCTAAGGGCAAGCCACTTACCATGCCCTCAATTATGGTGGTCAGGCTTTTCCCATGGGATTCACCAGCGGTGATAAAGCGAAATCGTTTCATCAATTCTTTTTACCTATTCCTTTCAATTCAGGGAGAGACGAGGTATCGAGGCTGAGGATAGCCATGGGTTAAGGTTTCCAGTAAAACAATATCCTCCCCGCCTAACCCCAGCAGTCTTAACTTAAGCAGGCTGCTTAACTCAAAAAGCTCGCTTAAGATGGAAATCGACCTGGGCTTATAATATTCCACCTTTGGGGCTACAGCTCCGGATAACTCCGTTGCTAAATCCACTGCCTTATCTAATCCACCCAGCTCGTCTACCAGACCAAGTTCCTTAGCCTCAACACCGGTATAAAGCTGCCCTGTAGCTAAACTCCTTACCTCTTCCTTGTCCATTCCCCTGCCTTCAACAACAACCTCAATGAATTGCTCATAATATCCATCAACCAGATTCTGCATGATTTCCTGCTCTTCAGGTGTCAGGTTTCTATACCCGGCATACATATCCTTATGCTCACCACCGGTGAAAGTCTGCATCTCAATACCCAGCTTGTCGAACAACCCTTTGAGGTTTGGTATCTGGGCAATAACTCCAATGCTTCCAGTCAGCGTGCCAGGAAGAGCTACTATTCTATCCGCCTCGCATGAAATATAGTAGCCGCCAGAAGCAGCCATTGACCCCATGCTGACCACAACAGGCTTGGATTGCTTAGCCTGTTCTATTTCCTCCAAAATCTCCTGGCACGGCGCTACTTCGCCACCAGGACTGTCTATGCGCAAAATAATTGCTTTCACTGAAGCATCCTCTTCCGCTCTCCTCAACTGTTCCCGCACCAATCCCACGGTAATAACTCCCCCGTATGTCAATGGGCCACTTGTGTCGGTAATAACGCCGGTGAGGGGAATCACTGCGATCTTATCCCCGCCAACTCCACTCGGTACTGAAATGCAGCTAACTGGAATCAACATCATTAAAACCAATAGCACTGCTATTCCAATGATAGCCATTCTTCCCCTTTTCATTTCTCTTCTCCTTGCGGCATCTCTTCAAGCTTTGCGGATATTATGTCAACCAAGCGTTCCGTTAATCCAAAGTTTTGTTCCCTGATATAGTAACACAGCCAAAATATTGGAAAAAGGCGATGTTGCACATAAAAGAATGCCAAAACTTGCTTTAAACTTATAGTAAGTCCTCGAGCTTTACCACCCCTAAGTCTGAGACAACGATGTCGGCTCCTGCCTGGCGCAAAGCAGCTTCCTCACCAATACGCAGTACACCAACAGCATAATAGCCGAGGGACTTTGCCGCCGCTATCCCTGAAGGAGCATCCTCGAATACCACAAATTTCTTTATCTTATCTTGAGAAAGAGTACCCAATCGCTCAGCGGCAAACTTCAGCATAGCTTCCTTACCGCCGACATCAAGACCACAGGCATCAAC
Organism: Dehalococcoidia bacterium; assembly: GCA_030606385.1. Lineage (GTDB taxonomy): Bacteria > Chloroflexota > Dehalococcoidia > GIF9 > AB-539-J10 > CG2-30-46-19. The sequence goes on along the minus strand of JAUWGN010000143.1, from coordinate 53 downwards.
ATCAAATATAGAATACAGGCTATCTTCTTCATTCAGAATACCAAAATCATCCC
>JAUWGN010000015.1 GCA_030606385.1 Dehalococcoidia bacterium | reverse complement strand
GTTCTATAAGGTCTTTTACTTGAAGTTAGGGGAGGGCTACAATAAGCTCAAATGCAGGTGTGTGCCGAGGCAAGAGGGAGGTCGAGATGAAAAGTAAACCAAGACGGTTGCCAATTTTGCTTCTTGGAATAATCCTCTTATTAGCTAGTATAGTTTCAGCGTGCTCTCAGCCACAGGAAATCCCACCCCAAAACTGGACTGTAGCCGATGAGACGGAGTTTCTGGCCAAGTGTGAGCAGAGCGACATTACTTTCGAGCGATGCCGTGAATGCGGCGATACTATTGTCTACACCCACAGGAGAATGATAGGAGATGTATTGGTGGAGAACGACTTCATTACCTTTCAGTTCCACCCCGGCACGGGAATGTTCAAAGCAAAATACTCACATTGGCGAGACGACTTACCAGAAACAGCACCACCTATTGATATCTCCAAAGAACAAGCAGAAGCAATAGGCAATGGAACTGAGGCACAGTTAATCTACATTGACCCTGAGTCCCGCATGTTTGATTGTGCTCCTATCAATCCCTGTTGGACTGTTTATGTCTATGAGGATGTTTATCTCCCAGAGCTTAACAGAACATTTACCCAAATTGTGGATATTGTGGTAGTTGATGCAGTAACTGGAGAGATAGTCTGGCAGTTCCCAACTTAGCCCACATTAACCCTACGATAAAGCCTCAGACTATCCTCAAACTTCACTGACCGAGTATACCTCAGCACTATATCAAGGCTCTTCCAGCCACCAGGCCTCATAATATGCTCAACATCCAGGCCAGCACGATGGAGGAGTTTGCAAAGCTCACTGGAAGGCTTAAAGGTTGAACCCTATTGTCTTGATTTGGCTGTGTCTCACCCCTTGGAGGCTCATTATTTCCCCAAAATCCCTCAAATCCGATTGAAATCCGTCCGATCGTATTGTAACAAGCGTTATTTTCCCAGTATTTGGAGGTTGAGTGAAGATAATGCAATTGACCTCTCCCGTCCTGTATGGGAAAATGAGGTTGACAAGTGTTTAACCGAGGGAGCGATGAAGCATAGCCCGTAACTGGGCGCTTGGGCTTTGTGGAGCCAATAGCGAAACCGACCTCATTAAGAGGTCGGTTTTTTTGTTTGGGTAAGAAGGCGTGGTAACCAACGACAACTACAAGAACAGGGGGGGTTACGGTTAAGCTATGCACATAGGAATAAGTTTCATACTCTTAAATATAATTGATGCCTACTTGACAAACGAGGCTCTAGGAATGGGGGCTGTGGAGTTAAACCCTATAGGGATGTTCTGGGGTAATATGGTTGTAAAGGGACTTATAGCAGTGGCAATAGTTGCTGGGCTTTGTTTCTGTAAGGAGGAAAAACTCTTGCTCCCATTATCTTTAGGAATGTTGGGAATTTGCTTTTGGAATTTCGCAATGTGCTTTATGGGCGCAGCAGCACATGCTTTTTCTTAGTGAAGAACCTGTATCAGGCACTCCATGGTGCAGCCTGAGTCGCTACTGTTATCGAGACAGTAATTGAACAGGAGTAACACTAAACAAGGCGACTCAGAGGCGATAGCTACTTTCAATCTGAAAATCTCTCTTCAATTTACACAAAGCCTCGATTTCAGCGTTCCAGGTAGATCGTGGTATCCTGCATGTATAGTCCCGGTATTTGCTCCAGTCGAACCAAAGCAAAAATCAGCCTCTTTCTCAACCAGGATTATATCCAGGCTGTATCTTGACAATTCCCTTGCCACGGCGGCGCCTGTAATGGCAGCACCAATCACTACAACGTCTGCATTCATACCTATCGATTCTCGTCCCAATCTCTGGTGCGTTCGACCGCCTTTTCCCACCCTCTATATTGTTTTCGTCTTTTTTCTTCGTCCCATTTCGGTTCAAATTTCCTATCCATCCTCCAGTTCTTTTTGAGTTCGTTCAGGTTATTCCATAAACCGGCAGCAAGACCAGCACAATAAGCAGCGCCGAGTGCCGTAGTCTCTTCGATGAAAGGTCTTATGCAGGTAATACCAAGTATATCTGACTGTAACTGCATCAAAAAATTGTTTTTGCTCGCACCACCATCAACTTTCATAGTAGTGAGCTTGATACCAGAATCTGCACACATGGCATCTACTACATCTTTTGTCTGATAACAAATGGCTTCAAGGGTTGCTCTTACGATGTGTTCCTTTCTTATGAATCTGGTCAGACCGACAATAACACCTCTTGCGTACATATCCCAATAAGGTGCAAATAGCCCCGAAAAAGCAGGGACGAAGTAGATTCCCCCGGCATCTTCAACAGACTGCGCAATCTCCTCCGTTTCTGGAGCACTTTTGATCAAGCCCAGGTTGTCGCGCAACCATTGAATGGCTGCACCCGTTATGGCGATTGACCCTTCCAGAGCATAGGTTGCCTTACCTTCTTCCAATCCATAGGCAACCGTAGTGAGGAGACCACTTTTTGATTTTATCGGTGTAGTTCCGGTGTTCTGTAGAAGAAAACAACCTGTGCCATAGGTATTTTTTGTTTCGCCGACTTCAAAGCACGTTTGACCGAACAATGCGGCCTGCTGATCACCAAGGTCACCACATACCGGGATCTCGGCGCCAAACGGCCCGTCTTTGTTCGTATAGCCATAGATATTCCTGTCACTGGATGGCCTGATATCTGGCACCATCTCTCTGGGAATATTCATTTCCTTCAAAAGTTCATCAGCCCAATCCAGAGCTCTTAGATCCATTAGCATCGTCCGTGAAGCATTGGTGTAATCTGTTACATGGGCACCGCCATCAGGTCCGCCAGTCAGGTTCCAGATTATCCATGTATCTATGTTCCCAAATATGGCGTTGCCACTCCCGGCTTTTTCCTTTACCCCTGGCACGTTCTCCAAGATCCATTTTATTTTCGGTCCAGAGAAATATGTACTTATGACGAGCCCGGTTTTCTCTTTCAGGATTTGTTCAAATCCCCTATCTGCCATACCCTGGCATATCTCGCGTGTTCTGGTATCCTGCCACACGAGTGCATTATGCAATGGCCTACCAGTATGAGGGTCCCAAACTACTGTGGTCTCTCTCTGATTCGTTACACCTATACCAGCTATTTCAGCGGGCTTGATGTTTTTAGATATCAAAGCACTTTTTATTACACGTTTTGTTTTCTCCCAGATTTCCAGTGGGTTATGTTCAACCCAACCGGGTTTCGGGTAGATTTGTTGATGCTCTTCATAGGTGGCTGAGACAACTTTTCCGTCCTTACTGAATACCATACATCTGGTGCCCGTCGTCCCTTGATCGATGGTAGCTACATACTTCTTATCTTCCATTATCAGAATTATATCTTTACTTATGGGGAATATTACATATTGAGTCCTGGATGGTACCTTTAATATTTTGTATTACTACAGATGGCATGTATATCACTTTACCAGAATGTTGTAAGCCATATTGGAGTCATTCGACCAAAACCTATATAATGTCCAGGACGAAATCGGCAAAACGGTTATCACTGGGATTATAGAATTAATTAGAGGTGGAAGAAAATGGCTAAAATGTGGGAACCTTCAGAAGAACTATCCGATAGAGTAAAAAAGCTCAGAAAGGAATACTTCTCGTTCTATGATAGAGAATACTTCAGGAATGAGGTTATGCCTTTTACTACCGGCACCGACTGGGATGAACTTTATTCATATCATGATTGGGGAGATGTTCCAGAGTTATTTAACTACTTTGCTGGCATCAGAGACTCTTTAAAGTCAATGGCGATAAAGGTTGATTTACCAGAAAATTTCTGGAATGAGTCGTCAGCTACAAGAAGAGCTGTGTTCTTCAAGAAGGTCATAGAGGAGTACTTGCCTGTCAAAATATTGGATGGGGAACTTATAGTTGGCTCTTACTTCAGTACCGCACTTTCAAAATGTTTTACCAAAGAAGAAGCTAAAGCGTGGTGGAAAGAAGAATCGAAGTGGCTTAAAGAAATGATGAGATTACATGAAGTGGGAGTGATGAATTGTGGAGCGATTTCAGGTCATATAGTGCCGGATTACAAAAAAGTTCTTGAAAAGGGATTTAAAGGGATAAAAGAAGAAATAGAACAACAAATGGAAAGACATGATGAGAAGGGGGAAAAGGATTACTGTAAATCTATGATAATAGCAGTAGAAGGTACAAAGCGATTTGCAGAAAGATATGCCGAAGAAGCAGAGAAAATAGCCGAGGGTGAGAAAAATGAACAAAGGAAGAAAGAACTTCTGGAGGTAGCTGGAATCTGTAAAAAGGTACCCTGGGAGCCAGCAGAAACTTTTTATGAAGCCTTGCAATCTGTATGGTTTACTCACATGCTGGATATGGCTGCTGAATCATATCCGGGACCAGGTTTATCTCACGGAAGATTCGACCAATATATGTATCCCTATTATAAGAAGGATATAGAAGAAGGAAGATTGACAAAGGAATTTGCAAAGGAACTCCTGGAGTGTTTTTGGATAAAACACAATTATGCCTATGACTTCATGGGATTTGTGGGAGTGAAGCAGGGAATTACTTCAGGTTTTGGACAACTTATGACTCTTGGTGGGATTACTAAAGAAGGGGAAGACGCCGTAAATGAACTCACCTGGCTTTTGCTCGATGTTATCGATGACATGAATATGTTAGAACCAAAACGCAACATAAGGATAAGCAAGAAAACCTCGGATGAGTTTTTGATGAGAGTTTGCGAGTCAATAAGAAAAACCCAAGGCTCTGCGTTTCTTCTGAACTTCGATGAAAATTCTATAAAGGGTCTGCTCTGGGAAGGACTCAGCGAGGAAGATGCTATGGATTACGGGGTTGTAGGGTGTTTGGAAAATACTGCTCAGGGCAAGGATCGCAGTGGAACGGTGGATGTTAATCCAAATCTCGCCAAACCTGTTGAGTTAGTTTTAAGCAATGGAAGAGATATGCTTACAGGAAAACGTGTTACTTCTAAAACAGGAAACCCAGAGAAATTTAAATCATACGAAGAATTCGAAAAGGCTTATCTTGAACAACTTGATCAATGTATGGGGAAAAGTCTAGAGAGTGCAAGTAAAGCCGACGAGATAAGAGCGAAGTACGAACCAACTCCATATCTATCAAGTCTAATTGAAGGCTGCGCCGAAAAGGGGAAAGACGCAAGAAATGGAGGACCAATATATAATTTCATTACAGTGGAAGGAGTTGGTTTGGCAACTGCTGCCGATTCATTAGCCGCTGTCAAGAAGTTTGTCTATGATGATAAGAAAATCACGATGGAAGAACTTATCGAGGCGATAAAGGACAACTTTGAACGGAAAGAGAACTTGAGGAGAATGCTAAGCACCAAAGCACCAAAATACGGAAATGATGATGATTATGTGGATGATATAGCAAGGAAGATATCAAGGCATTGGACCGAAGAAGTATTCACTCATACCTCTCCTTACACGGGGAGAAGATTCAGGGGTGGTTATCTTTCCTGGAACTATTTCATAGACTTTGCTCCGTTAACCGCCGCTACACCAGATGGAAGGTTGAGGGGGACTTATCTGAGTAATGGGATTCAACCGGTGCAGGGAAAGGATAAGAAAGGCCCCACGGCGGTGATACGCTCTGCAGGTAAGCTGGGGCTCGAAACTGTTCCAAATGGTGCAAGCCAGGTCATAGCATTTAGTGCTGCATCTTTAGAAGATGAAGAACACTTGAAGAAGTTCGCATCTTTACTTCGGGCATATGGAGAAGTTGGTGGCACATCACTGATGATAAACATGATAGATCCGGAAACCTTAAAAGATGCGCAGAAAAGGCCAGAAGAGTATGAGAATCTTGTTGTTCGGGTAACTGGCTACAATGCCTATTTCGCTAATCTGGGAAAGGAGATTCAAGATGAAATAATTGCCAGGGAATCGCACGTGGTGTAGAGATCATGTTAAAAGTGCCTTTGGTTGGAAAACAATTTGACGGAAACAAGGATTTAGTAAGCGAGACAAGAAAGTCAGAGGGAATGATTTTCAATGTCCAGAGATATTCCACAGAAGATGGCCCGGGAATCAGAACTACCGTTTTCATGAAAGGATGTCCATTGAAATGCATATGGTGTCAGAATCCAGAGGGCTTGAGCAAGGAGCCAGAACTCACGTGGTACCAAACGAGGTGTGTCGCTGCTCTGGAGTGCGTAAAGGTATGCCAAGAAGGGGCGTTGAAATTGACTGAAGATGGCATGAGAATAGACCGAAAAAAATGCACAGGATGCGGCGAATGCGTAAAGGCGTGCCCGGCTGGCGCCCTGGAACTTGTAGGGAAAACATACAACGCAGAGGAACTTTTGGACGAAGTCTTGAGGGACAGGGCGTTTTACGATAAATCAAATGGAGGTGTAACTTTTGGTGGTGGTGAACCAATGCTGCAAATCGATTTTCTTGAACATGTTCTGCCCAAACTCAAAGAGACAAATATACATGTTGCCATAGATACCTGCGGCGCTGTCCCCTGGAAATATTTTGAGAGAATAATAGATTATGTTGATTTATTCTTATTTGACTTAAAACTTTCGGATGAAGAAAAATTCAGAGAATATACTGGGGGAAATATCCGTTTAGTAACAGATAATGCCAGGGGGATTTCTTCCCATAGAATTCCAATGTGGATAAGGACGCCTATCATACCGGGATACACAGATGATAGGGAAAATATTGAAGGCATTTCACAGTTTGTAAACAGAAATCTTGCAAGCACACAGAGATACGATCTGCTTTCTTTCAATAATATGTGCAAGTCAAAATATGAGAGATTGGATATAAGTTGGGAGCTGAAACATGCGCGTTTAATTGGAAAGGAGAGAATGGAAGAATTTAAGAAAATTGCTGAGTGTGCAGGACTTAGTAATGTGAGGTGGTCCGGCCCTACGAAAATGGAGGATGATTAACGATGTTGCCTCCGGACGCTGTGGGATATTTTAATACATTGATGGCCGGTAAATTCCTGGCCACGCAGAGCAAAGACGGGAAGGTAAATGTCGTGTTCATTGCTACTATGAAGGCCCATGATGACAGAACTCTAATTTTTGGGAACATGATGCTGAGAAAAAGCCACAGGAATCTGGAAGATGATGACAAAGTTTCGGCATGTGTCGTCACTACAAACTTGAAGTCTTATGAGGTAAAAGGAAAATTCAAAGGGTTTGAGAGAAGTGGGAAATATTTCGATGAGGTTTCGAACATACCTGTGATCAAGTATATTGCATACGGCGCATTAAGGTCCGTGGGGATAATTGAAGTAGAGGATATTTCTATTCCCCTGAAAAGACCTGTATTGGGATTAGTTTCTGGTATAGTAACTACCCGGCTTTCATCAAAAAAATCGTTGCCAGCGGGGAAGATGCCCCCAAATGTTATGGAAAAGTTTGAGAGATTACAAGCCATCAAAGTGGTTGCCGCCAAGGAAGATGGCTATCCAAGGGTCGCTCCTGTGCTTTGTATGAGGGCGGTGGACCCAAATACGCTTATCTTCAGCTGTGCAAGTTCACCAAATTTATTTTATCTGAAAGCTGGACAATACGTGACATCTTCTGTTCTTACAATGGACGCAATATCTTATCAGGTAAAGGGGATATTTGAGGGGTTTAAGAAATCTGGACTGGGTAAAATTGGAAAGATTAGCGTTGAGGAGGTTTATTCTTCCTCACCCCCGCGACCTGGAGAAAGAATCGCATAAACTGTAGTTCACTATTCGAATAGAAGATAATGCGTGCTGTTCACAAGCTAGTTTTTCATTTGCGTTTTTACAACATATAGTGGTAAAATTATCCTATAACACAACTTCAAGGAGTGATTATGAGGTGTCCTTATTGTGGTGAGCTGAAATCGAGGGTGATTGATTCGCGCCCTATGGGCGACGGGGTAAGGCGGCGAAGGAAGTGTGCTAACTGTGGTGCTCGATTTACCACTTATGAGCGGATTCAGCCGCGTAATATCTTCATAGTTAAAAAAGATGGGCGCCGTGAGGAATATGATCGTGACAAGCTCTATGCTGGCATGCGCAAAGCCTGTGAAAAACGTCCCCTGCCTACGGGGGCTATTGATAAACTGGTAGATAGTATTGAAGCTGAGATTTATAAAATGGGTAAGGTTGAGGTTCCCAGTTCTTCTATTGGCGATTTAGTCATCGAAGGGTTAAAGAAACTTGACCATATTGCCTATATCCGCTTCGCCAGCATATATCGGGAGTTCACCGATATTACCGAGTTAAAGAAAGAAATTGACAATTTGGCGGAGGGGAAAGCAGCAATGCCATCTAACCAGTTGCCGCTGTTACCTCCTGAAGTGGTGAATTCAATGATTCGATATCGAGGAAGGTAGGGATGGCTAATCCTGGGAGGAAGTCTGCTCGAGCTAGATCCATTGACCAGAATAGGATAGTCAAGGCTGTTTTCGCTGCTGGTGAGGCTATGGGTATAATCGATAGAGGGATGCTGGAGAAATTCACTGAACAAGTAGTGGAGCGCTTGCGACTGACTCAGCCTTTACCAGGTATGGAGAAGTTTGTTGCCCAGCAGATTAAGCAATCGGTATCCGAGTCTCAACTTCAGGCGGCAATCAGTGAAATCCTCACTGCAGATGAGTTTTCCCCCCAGGCTAGAGGTCAAGTCGTTTCGGGAATAAAGCTCAGCCAGAACGCCCTGAGAGTCCTCGAGAAAAGATATTTGATGAAGGACAAAGAAGGGAAAGTTATTGAAACTCCCAGGGCGTTATTTCGTCGTGTGGCAAAGCACATCGCCAAAGCAGAGCTAATTTACGATGCCAAGGCAGATGTCTCTTTCTGGGAAAAGATATTCTACAAAGTGGTGGCAGACCTGGAATTTCTGCCCAATTCTCCTACGTTGATGAATGCCGGCAGGGAGCTGGGGCAACTTTCAGCCTGTTTTGTTATCCCGGTTGACGATTCTATGGAATCCATTTTCGATGCTGTGAAATACACTGCCTTAATCCATAAGAGTGGTGGCGGCACTGGTTTTTCCTTTTCCCGGCTCAGACCTGAGCGTGATAGGGTTGGTTCTACCGGTGGTATTGCCAGTGGCCCCATTTCATTTATGCGGACTTTCGATGTCACTACTGATGTGATAAAGCAGGGGGGGATGCGGCGTGGCGCTAATATGGCAATTCTTAATGTTGACCATCCTGACATCCTGAAGTTCATTACTGTTAAAGGAGACCCCAACGCGTTGACCAATTTTAACCTATCGGTAGCAGTGACTGATGAATTTATGGAAGCGGTGAGGAAAGGGACTGATTATGACTTGATAAATCCGCAGAGTGGGGCGGTGGTAGGCAAACTTAGTGCCAAGGAAGTATTCGACAAAATAGTGGAAATGGCATGGCGCACTGGCGACCCTGGGGTTGTATTTATAGACGAGATAAACAGGCATAATCCCACACCTGAGTTGGGCAAAATAGAAAGCACCAATCCCTGTGGTGAGCAACCGCTGCTTCCGTTTGAGTCCTGTAATTTGGGCTCCATAAATCTATCCAAGGTGGTTACTCAGCAGAATGGAGAACCGAAGATTGATTATACTAGATTGTCTCGAATAGTCAGGCTGGCAGTTCACTTCCTCGATGATGTCATCGATGTTAACCGGTTCCCTCTCCCCCAGATAGAGGAAAGGACGAGAGCTACCAGGAAAATAGGGTTAGGGGTTATGGGATTTGCTGACATGCTCATCCAGCTTGGTATTTCTTATGACAGTGAGCAGGGATTAGCCATTGCTGAGGAAGTTGCTCGTTTTATCTCCGAAGAGGCTAACAGAGCTTCACTGGAGCTAGGAGAGCAAAGAGGGGTTTTCCCTGCTTTTGAAGGTAGCGTTTATGATGTGCCTGATGGTCCTCGGTTTCGAAATGCTACCCGGACCACTGTGGCTCCTACCGGCAGTTTAAGCATAATCGCCAATTGCTCCAGTGGTATCGAGCCAATCTTCGCACTGAGCTATGTACGTCATATCCTCGAGGGTGAGGAACTTGTAGAGGTAAATCCCTATTTTGAGCAAGTGGCCAAAGATAGAGGGTTTTATTCTCCGGAGTTGATGAAGAATTTAGCCCTTGGGGGAAAGATACGGGATATAGAAGGTATTCCTGAAGATGTGAAACGGATTTTTGTTACCGCATATGATATAGCTCCAGAATGGCACGTTAAAATGCAGGCTGCTTTCCAGAGATCTTGTGATAGTGCTGTTTCCAAAACGGTAAATTTTGCCTACGAAGCAACGCCAGAGGATATAGCTAATGTATATATATTGGCTTACGGAGAGAAGTTGAAGGGGATAACCATTTACCGGGATAGGAGCAGGGAAAGCCAGGTTCTCACTGTAGGTGAGGTGGCAACGGAAGCTGAAGGAAGACTTGTTCCTCGAAAAAGACCCAAGGTTACCCGGGGCGTAACCGAGAGGGTGAACACAGGATGTGGCTATATCTACGTGACCTTGAATTTCGATGAGCATGGGGTGGTTGAGGTGTTCTCCACTTTAGGTAAAGCGGGGGGATGCGCTGCTGCTCAGCTTGAAGCCATAAGTCGTCTTGTCTCTTTATCTCTGAGATCCGGGGTGGATTTGGCCTCCGTTGTGAAGCAACTACGGGGTATTCGTTGTCCTTCCATTGCTTGGGAACAAGGACGTGCTGTCACCTCCTGTGCGGATGCTATTGCTAGTGTGCTACAGAAACATATCAAAAGGGAGAGCGGTAGCAGTCTTGATGTTCCAAGCAGCGAAGTCATCGGCAATACGAAAATGTCCCAGTCTGGTAAGTCTCCAGTGATTAGGAGTGAAGCAGGGCAGTGTCCTGAATGTGGAGGGCCCCTTATTTACCAAGAGGGGTGTAATATTT
>JAUWGN010000042.1 GCA_030606385.1 Dehalococcoidia bacterium | reverse complement strand
AGGCGTTCAACTTTCCACCAATAAACCACTTGAAGAAAGGGGGGTTACTGGCATCGAGTGTCTCCGTCCAGTATCTATCCCAGCTAAGCATATCAGCGTATTCCTTGAAACACTCAGGATAGTTCTTTTCGGAAAACCGCTCGTAAATTCCCACGTCAGTCATATTGGCTTGTCGGATAAACTCTTCTTTGGGTTGAATAAGCTCCTCTTCTTGCCAATGGACTGCGATAGCTTCCTCTCCTACCTGTCCTACCTGGATATATTCCATTGGGGCAAGTGGGAGAAATATTCCTTCTTCTCTCTCCTTGATCGTTTTAGCCATATTGAGCCCTCCTTTTTTTGTATTTCTCGTCGCTAAGTAAGCATGCCTTAATTAGTTCATTTCAAAGCCAAGCCACACAGATACTAGCATGCAAGTCAAAATAACATACAAGTCAAAATAATTCAATTTCAACACTAAGTGTTCGACTTCGATAATCATTACCTTGTCGGCACGGCTGCCAGGTCACGCTGTGTTTCATATGGTATACCAGGGGCTATGCATAGCTAATGCAGGGGACTTTGCCCGGGGGAAGTATTCATCTATGGACTCAGCTGCTTTTGCTCCTCCAGCCACCGCTTCGATGACTGTCCGAGGACCACTAACCACATCCCCAGCAGCAAAAACACCTTCCATACTTGTCATCATATTGTCATTAACCTTAATTAATCCCCTTGGGCTGAGCTCTAGCCCTATTGACCTGAGCGTATCTGACTCAGCCACCTCACCCACGGCTTCGATAAAGAAATCAGCAGGAATGGTAAATTCTGAGCCTTCGATGGGCACCGGGCGGCGTCTACCAGAGGCATCCGGTGCACCTAACTCCATTCGAATGCATTCGATCTGTGTCACCCTTCCCTTCCCTAAAATTCTTGTTGGGTTAGTTAAAATGTTGAAATTCACACCCTCTTCTTTTGCTCCGCTAATCTCATCCTTGTCGGCAGGCATTTCATTCCAGGAACGACGGTAGACCAGGGTTACATCTGCTGCCAGACGACGGCAGGAGCGGGCAGCATCCATTGCTACGTTACCCCCACCGACTACAATCACTCGTTTTTTCTTAAATGAGGGCAAAGCCTTGCCCAACTTAATATCCTTAAGCAAGTCCAAAGCCTCAAAAACTCCCTCTAGGTCCTCACCGGGGATATTCATTTTCATTCCTCTGTGAGTTCCTATTCCGATAAATATAGCCTTGAAACCTTTTTCAAAAAGGGAGTCTAGGGACAAATCTTTTCCAAGAGCCCCTGGCTGAAACTTTACTCCTAGCTTGTTAATCTCCTCTATCTCCTTCATGGGAAACTGAGGAGGTAGACGATAGTTGGGAATAGATTGAGCTATCATTCCTCCTAAACTAGGGCTGGAGTCAAAGACTGTTACTTGGTATCCTAGAAGGCACAGATTCCTGGCTGCAGTGAGGCCAGCCGGACCAGAACCCACTACCGCTATTTCCTCTTCCCATCTTACTTCCACCCCTGGATACCAATCTACGTCCATGAACTGGTCAACGAGGAATTTTTTGATTCCTCGGATAGGTATTGGGTCATGGTGGGCACAAGCATCCTCACACGCATCCTCACACGGATGAGGGCATACCCTTCCACAGGTAGCAGGGAAAGGTAATCGCTCCAGGATCGTTTCCAAACCATCTCTATACCGTCCCTCCCCTGCTTCCAACACATACTTCTTTATATTTAGATGAGCAGGACAGGCTTCAACACATGGTGGCTCCTCGCACTGAAGACATCTTGAAGCTTCCCCCTTTACTCTCTCCTCATCATATCCTACCTTTTTCTCGGCGGTCATTCCAATCATATTGAGCCTTCCTTTTTTTGTATTTCTCGTCGCTAAGCAAGCATGCCACTCAACCAGTCGTTGTCAGCGTGGCTACCAGGTCACGCTGTGCCTCTCTTCGAAGGTTTATAAATACCTTTGCCCTCCCAAGGAAATAACCAAAAATCAGCCAACCACATCTCGTTGACCAAGGACGAAGGTTACACTGAACTTGTGAGCGGAACTCCAAAGAGTTCCGTTCTTTTCAAAGGGTGATGGTGCTCAAGCATGCTGATAACCCTCAGGATCTCCAAGTCCGCAATCCCTTCCCTGGCCCCTATCTTGTTAGCTACAGCCTGGACTGTTACTGGTGCATCTACCATGATTACCATATCGCGTTGACCAACAACCGGATCAACAAAATCTACCTCTGGCATCTCCTCCAGTTGTCTTAGCAGGTCAATAGACTCGTGTTGCTTCATATGGTCACCCAGAGTAACTAGAAAATATGCTTTCAGACCCATTGCTCTACACCTCCTTTGTTTTTATTCTGTTTCCTATCTTAATTTGACCATATTCGCCTGCTTGGTGACATCGATGTAAGCTACCTTTCTGCGTCATAGAAAACCCTTAAAATGGTGGGGGCGTTGTTAGCTGATTTCTACTACTCCCAGCTCATGGTTTTCATTGGAAGCAAGAGCGTATTTTTATCCCTCGTGTACCAGTTGAAGTCGATAGCCAAATAGACTAAGATATCAGGTAGGAGCAGAACATTAGAAAGACTATTGGCAGCAAGAAGGATGTCCATGAAGAAGATTACTATTTTGCTTGCTGAGGACCATGAGATAGTGCGCCAGGGTATCCGCCAGTTTCTGGAGCGTGAATCAGATCTTGAAGTGGTAGGCGAGGCTAGTGATGGTGAGGAAGCTGTGCGATTAACAAAAGAGTTCAAACCTGATGTTGTTATCATGGATGTTGCTATGCCCAAGCTTAATGGAATCGAAGCTACCAGGCAGATAAAGGAGCTTCACCTGCGCACGATTGTATTGATACTGACTGCTTATGATTACGAGGAATACATCTTCCCTATCCTGGAGGCGGGTGCTGCCGGTTATTTGTTGAAGGATATGAGCGGGCGGGAGTTGGTCAATGCTATCCATACTGTACGCAAGGGAGATTCGGTGTTTCATCCTGTGGTAGCTCGAAAGCTACTGGAGAACTTCAGGGGAGTGAGCGCTACGGACAGCAGGCGAGAAGCATCAGACATACTCACTGAGCGAGAGATTGAGGTGCTGAAAATGGTAGCTGGAGGAATGAGCAATAAGGATATTGCCAGGAAGCTTTTCCTCAGCATACACACTATTGAGAGTCATTTGACAAGTATCTTCAACAAATTGGATGTGTGTTCCCGTATTGAGGCAGTCATGGAGGTATTTAAGAGAGGGTGGTTCACGTTAGAGGATATTTCGGATCAACGTGACTCCGACAAAGGATGACCTGGACAGGATGGACAACCAGATTATCTAAGTCGGTGGAAGCGTTCATACGCAACCGTCATTTCTGGATTATCCTAGCTATGGTGGTGCTTTGCACCGTTCTTCATTATGGCGAGGCGCTAGGCTTATCCATTTCGTTGCCCTTCGATTGGTTATCTAGCCAGACACGACATGCCGTAGATCGCGTGTTCTTCCTTGCGCCGGTAATTTATGCCGGCTATGTCTTCGGTGCAACAGCGGGTTTAGCCATGACCTTTACTGTCCTGCTCCTTATGCTGCCTCGAGCTCTTCTTATTTCTTCAACCCCTGCCGATGCTTTATTCGAGGTTGTGGCCGTGGTGTTGGTAGGTGCCATAGCCAATCTCTGGCTCAGGGCACGAACCAGGCAAATGGAGGTCACAACTAGGTACAGTGAGCTGTTTAGGAGTGCTCCAGATGCTATGTGGGTTCATGACTTAGAAGGCAATATACTGTCGGTCAATGAAGCAGCTGAAATGCTCACGGGGCTCAATACAGAGGATTTATGCGGCATGAATGTCAAAGAGTTGGTTTCTCGTGAAAGCTTCGAGGTAGCAAAGAACGTGCAGCAGCGCTTACTTCGGGGTGAGGTCATCCCTCAACCTTATGAACAACACCTGATCCGGAGAGATGGCACTGAGGCTACCCTGAGGGTCACTTCCAACTTGATCTATAACAATCGCCGTCCCCAAGCCTTCCAGAATACTGCCCGAGATATAACTGATGAAGAGATAAGGCAGGAAAATCTGCGGTTTTATGTTGGGCACATTACCAACGCTTATGAAGAGGAGCGCTTGCGTATTGCCGGTGAACTCCATGACAGCACTGCCCAAAACCTTATTGCCGTCCTTCAGCAACTGGAAAATTTTCTATATGACCAGCCGAATCTACCTATGTACAAAGTTAGGGAAATATGGTCTATCCGCGAGGACATAAAGGACATATTGCATGAGCTGCGTTGCCTTAGCCGTGACTTGCGCCCATCCATTCTGAATGATGTGGGATTGGTGGCTGCACTGCGATGGACTGTTCGGGAACTCGAAACCGAGTATGGGATACAGTCCAGCTTGCAGGTATGCGGTGCTGAGCGAAGGTTCTCTAATGAAGTAGAATTGAATTTCTTCCGCATTGTTCAAGAAGCACTGAGGAATATCGGGAAGCATTCCTATGCATCAAAGGCTGAAGTGGTAATTGAATTTGAAGATCGCAAAACGACTGTCATCATAAGGGATAACGGTGTAGGGTTTGAGTCTCCGAAAGAGATAAGTGCTCTATCTCGCAGCGGTAAGCTTGGCTTGGTTGGGATGCAAGAAAGGGCGCGATTGCTGGGCGGTGTCTTAGAAATTAAGTCTGAACCAGTCAAGGGAACATCAGTGATAGTTGAGGCGCCAATATAACTTTGCTAAGTTGCCACTGAGGGCGACCCCTCACTTTATCCCGCGGTGGCGCGACATTTGACAAACTAAACATTGCGCTATGAGATCGTTTAGTACCTTAAAAAATCCAATTTTCCAGAAAGCCTCCTGTAAGTAAATACTAGCGAGATAGCCTTAAAGCTATAACAGGGTAAGGGAGAGAGACCGTAATAGAAGCGAGATGCGAAGAAACCGCCGCGGAAACGTTGTGAAAAACCTTGATATGTAGCGCTGTATATTCAATCTTAAAAAAGGGACAAAAGGAGGAATGAATATGAAAAAGATAAGAATCATAGATTTAAGTATCCCCACTGAGGAAACCCCCAGCGACCCTTCCCCGGTGAAAGTCGTCCATGAAACACATGAACAAAGCGTTGAGCTTATGACGCTAGTTTTCGGCTGCAACAAAGATGACCTCCCTCAGGGGCTGGGTTGGGCTAATGACACCATAACGCTGGGAGCTCATGCTGGAACTCACGTCGATGCTCCGTGGCATTACTTTCCGACATCGGAAGGGAAAAAGGCAAGGACTATCGAGCAGCTTCCTTTGGAATGGTTCTATAGCGATGGTGTGGTACTGGATATGAGACACAAGCCTGAAGGCTCTTTAATCACAAGCGATGACCTCAGGGAAGCTTTACACAAAATTGGCTACCAAATAAAACCCTGGGACATTGTGATGATACAGACTGGATCTGACAAGCTCTGGGGCAGGGCAGAATATTTCAATGCTGGCTGTGGCATGGGGAGGGAGTCCACGCTATGGTTAATAGAGCAAGGTGTGCGAGTTATGGGGATTGATGCCTGGGGATGGGATAGACCATTCTGGGCAATAAAAGAGGAATTCCAACGAACCAAAGACAGAAGTATCCTGTGGGCAGGACATCGTGCCGGTATAGAAAAAGAATACTGCCATATTGAAAAGTTGGCGAATCTGGACAAAGTCCCCAGGCCTTTTGGCTTTAAAGTGGCTTGCTTTCCGGTTAAGCTAACAGGGGGGAGTGCTGGCTGGACTCGTGTAGTGGCAATTATCGAGGAATAGAGTTTACTTCGGATATTGCCAACTTTGGTGACTTGCACAAACGCTTGCAAATTCAATCTAAAAAAAACTATACTTAAGGGGTTTTGCCGTGAATTGTCAGCGCACCTACCTCCAGACGAACACTTTCAGGAGAGATAGGAATGAATAAAGTAAATTTAATCATTGATGAGAAGAATTTAGAGGTTAAAAGGGGGACAACAATATTAGAGGCGGCAAGAGAGGCAGGGATTTACATTCCTGCCTTTTGTCATCATCCTGATCTTAAACCGATAGGCATGTGTAAACTCTGTATCGTGGAGATCGAGGGTTGGGATACTTACCCCACCTCCTGTACTACTCTCGCTGAAGACGGCATGATCGTGAGAACAAAGACACCAGAGCTTCAGGAGATGCGGAGAAACATTTTAGAATTACTTCTTTCTGAGGTTCACCATCCTACTACTTGTCTTTTCTGTGATAGAAGAGACGAATGCACGGACTTAAGGGAATGTATGAAAAAAATGCCAATTACTGCCGGCTGTAAGTATTGCCCTAAGGATGGTGAATGTGAAATCCAAGATGCCGTTGAATACCTAGGGCTGGAAAGGGTGAGATATTCAACTGAGTATATGAATTTACCCATTTTAAGAGACCCCTTCTTTGACCGCGATTACAACCTGTGCATACTCTGTGGGAGATGTGTCAGAACATGTGAGGAAGTGAGGGGTGAGGGTATTATCAAATACAATGTTGAATTTCACCAAAAACATACGGTGGAAACAAAAGCAGGACTTCCCCTCCTAGAATCTGGATGCAAGTTTTGTGGTGCCTGTGTTGATGCCTGTCCTACTGGTGCATTCTCAGCAAGGTTTGAGAAATGGAAAAAGCCTGAATATACCGTAACAACTACTTGTCCTTTTTGTGGCGTTGGCTGTCAGATAGAGGTTGGTGTGAAAGATAACCATATCGTTAGGGTTAGAGGTAAAAGGGGGGACACAGTAAATAATGGGCAACTTTGTGTAAAGGGAAGATTCGGGCTGGATTTTGTCGAGAGCCGTGAGAGATTAGAAAAGCCATTAATAAGAAGGAATGGTGAGCTTGTTCCTGCCGATTGGGATGAAGCATTAAATCTTGTTGCGGAAAAGTTTTCACAATATAAAGGAGATGGCTTTGCCCTTCTTACATCTGCAAAATGTACAAACGAGGAAAACTACCTCCTCCAGAAGTTTGGGAGGATAGTAATGGAGACTAATAACATAGACCATTGTGCCAGGTTATGCCATGCATCAACGGTCGTAGCACTCGCTGCCGCTTTTGGAAGCGGAGCCATGACAAACTCCATTGAAGAGATAGAAGATGCAAGTTGTATCTTTGTCATAGGTTCAAACACAACGGAGCAGCATCCAGTCATAGCACTCAAAATAAAGAAGGTGAAGGAAAATGCTGCGAAGATCATTGTTGCTGACCCTAGGGAGATAGATCTTTGTAATATAGCGGATATGTGGCTGAGAAATAAATCTGGCTCCGATGTTGCCCTAATACTCGGAATGTGCAAGGTAATAATTGACGAAGGCCTTTGGGATAAAGAGTTTATCAAGGAAAGATGTGAAGGCTTTGGGGAATTTAAGAGCTCGCTTAATAGCTTTTCATTAGAAGAGGCGTCAAAAATAACGGGTGTTAAGCAAGAGCTAATAAGAGATGCGGCTCGAATCTATGCTCGGAATAGGCCATCATCCATTATCTATGCTATGGGTATAACGCAGCATTCCCATGGAGTGGACAATATCCTTTCATTGGCAAACCTTTCCATGCTGAC
>JAUWGN010000040.1 GCA_030606385.1 Dehalococcoidia bacterium | reverse complement strand
AGACTGAAAGCCAGGAGAGAACCAAAAACATATAGACCACCCAATATGATAAAGGTCTCTGGAGCAAAGAATCCCGGAATGAGAAGCAAAATAGCCACCAAGGAGAATAAGATTATGGACTTGTAAGGCGTTTTGAATTTATGGTGAACTTTCGATAATGTCAACGGGATGAGCTGGAACCTCCCCAGGGAAAAAGTTAACCTGGAAATGCCCATAAGCCCTGCATTGGTAGCGATAATCAAAATGGTTGTTGCTAACACAGCTACCAATATGGGCAGGGCTTTGATAACGCCTCCCAAAAAAGCGGTAATGACGATAATCCCTGCCGGGCTCGATGACAATCCTGCAGCTATCTCCTCAGGGACTATAGCTATAGAAAGCCCATGTGCGATGCCAGCCATAGGGTCTCTTGCCCATTGTGAAGCCATCTCGAGTGGTGTCATCGTGGAGAAAGCTGCTAGTGATATGGTGGTGAACAAAATCATCACCACGGCTATCATCAAAATCATCGCTCTAGGGGCAGTTATTGTCGGATGCCTTGCTTCCTCGGAAAGCTGCGAAATTGTCTCTATACCAGTATAAGCCACAGTGGCTATAGCAATGCCAAGAATTAAACCAGACGCTGAAGGCCAGTTACCTATAACGTTATGAAAGAAGATTTCAGGGTGCGGAGCGAAAATGAACAAGATGGCCAAGAGTATGATAAGTATCTGTGTGACTACACCCAGTAGAGCGAAAAAGGTATTAAGGATTGACGACTGCTTAACGCCAATGACATTCAGGCACATCAGGGAAAAAACGATTACCATAGCGAGACCTGTGCCCCATGCTGGTTCGCTAAGCGGTTCCCAGAAATATCCCAGGTAGGCAGGGGCAGCGTAGGCAGAAATGGCAATGGTTACGATATAGCTAAATGCCAGCGCCCAACCAGTCACAGAGGCGAATAAATCATTAAATCCACGGCGGGCAAAGCTGGCTGAACCGCCAGCCTCAGGTATCATCGCTGTGCCCTCAGCGTAAGAAAGAGCGGTAAAGATGAAGAAAATACCAGCGATAAGTAGGACCACAGGGGTTGCCCCCAAAGCGATTAAAGCTACAAGCCCCAGCGCATAATAAATGGATGAGCCAACATTACCGTAGCCAGCACTGAATAAACCAAATACTCCCAGGGCGCGTCTTAAGGGATGAGCTTTGGCTCGGGGACGACGTACAAACTTGTCTCCCAGCTTGGGTCGCCAATCAGTATCCAAAATAAAGCCCTACTATATATCGCTGGTTATTTTATTGCTGGGCGATTTTAGTTTACCCCACAATCACTGTCAACAGTAATCCCTCTCCTTAGCTGTTCTAGCCATGCCATCGATTTAACCTCCCTCTGCAACAGATACGTTATATACTCCTGCATTAACTGCCTCAATTCTGAAGATAGATTGGAAGACATTCTCACCCGGCTGGCAGTAGAATAATTGCAATCCTGCCACAGCCGAAGAACTTTTAATGCGTCAATTGAAATAGCGCGAGAGGCAAATTCCGCATGATTACATCCGGGACACAACACTCCTCCCTGGCCAGGACTAAAAAAATTGAGCCCCGGCTTAAGAGATGAACTACAGACAACGCATTTATGCAACTGAGGGCGATAGCCAAGATGATGAAGAAGCTGAAGTTCGAAATACCGTAATACAGTTTCGTCACCATTGCTCGGTGATAGATTCTTCAAGGTATCAAGCAGTAAATCAAATAATGGCTCGTTGGGGCTACCCTCAGTAGTAGAAACATCAATGAGTTCCAAGATGTAAAAACCACAAGAGATGCACCATAAATCGCCTTTCAAGCTCGAGAATCCATCCATAGTCTGGCTTTGAGTGATAATATCCAGGTTACGTCCCTTAGCCAGCATTAGCAAACTGTAATTGGGAGGTTCTACATTACCACCCAGTTTGCTTCCAGGACGACATGCCCCCTTAGCCACCGCCTTTAGTTTGCCAAACTCCAGAGTATAAAGAGTAACAATTTTGTCAGCCTCACCAAGCTTGGTCTGCTTAATGACAATAGCTTGAGTCTGATACGTACGGGGTGACGTCATTGACAGCCCTCAGAATTCTTGTCTGCTCTCCAACGCTTGGGCAAGCGTCACATCATCAGCATACTCTAACTCACCACCGAATGGTAACCCGCGGGCCAGACGGCTGATGTGGACACCCTGAGGCGCAAGGATCCGGCGCAAGTATAACGCCGTTGTTTCGCCTTCCAGATTGGGATTGGTCGCCAGAATCACCTCATTAACCGAACCATCCTGAAGTCGAGATAACAATTCATTTATCTTCAACTGCTCGGGGGCTATTCCTTGCGACGGGTTAATCGTTCCGTGAAGCACATGATATACGCCCTGATACTTCCCAGTCCGCTCTAAAGGCAGGATATCTGATGGTTCTTCCACGACACAGATTTTAGAATGGTCACGCTGTTTATCTTGACAAATAAGGCAAGGGTCACAATCGGTAATATTAAAACAGATTGAACAGAGTCCTATCTTCTCTTTAAGGTTCAAAATAGCCTCGGCCAGGGCTTTAGCTTCTTCGTCCGAATTGCGTAGCAAATAATAAACTAATCTTTGAGCACTTTTGGGGCCAATGCCTGGCAATTTGCTAAATTCCCCAATCAAGTTTGCTATGGGCTCAGCAACAAATGCCATCTCTTAAAGAATCCCTGGTAAATCAAGCCCGCCGGTCAAGCTACTGAGATGTTTTCTGGCAAGTTCCTGTGATTTAGTGATGGCTTCATTAACCGCTGCCATGACTAAATCTTGAAGCATTTCAGTGTCTTCAGCATCCACTACCTCCGGTGATATTTCCACCGAGCGAATTCTCTGGTGTCCGTCAATTACCACTTTGACTGCACTACCCCCGCTGGTAGCCTCAACGGTAATGTTCGCTAATTCCTGCTGCCCTTTAGCTAATTTCTGTTGAAATTGCTGTGCCTGACGCAATATCGATTTATCTATTTTCATCTTCCCAATTTATTGCTCCACAACTCTGCCACCCATTTCCATAGCAGCCTTGATTATCGGATCTTCTCTCTTTGATGAACTGGGCGCCTTTTTCTTCCGCTCAACTAAGATGCACCTTACTTTACTGGGCTGCTGGAAAAACTCTTCAAGTTTCCTTTCTACCAGATGCTGATACTTGGGGTCTTCGATCTTTTCTTTATGGAACGAATAGTAAAAACCCAACACCAGGGTATCATCCTCCACTGCCACTGGCTCACAAGCACTACGTAAAAAGGCATCCAGATTACCGTTTGAACCTTCACCTTTCAAAGAATTGATAAACTCTTTCCACCGAGCCTGTACATAGCTAATGCCTCCGCTCTCCTCAACTTTTTCCGTCAATAAGGTAGATTCTTCACCAAATCTCTCAGAACTTTGCGGCAAGGTAGCCTCTACAATTTCCGAAGGTCTATCGATGGTAACCTGCTGCCCATCGGCAAAGGACAAAACACAATCCACTAAAGCCATCTCCAAAGGTAAAGCAGAATAACTATCACCGCGAAAATCTATTCCCGCAAAAGATTTGATCGCTTTTAGTAAGTAATCCAGCTTAACACTGGCTACGGTTTCCTTCATTTCATTTAAGTCTTCATGGGTAACATCTATCGCCTCTTCGCAATTGGATTTGGCTAACAATAAACCCCGAAAATACTCCACAAGCTCTCGATTAAATAAGCGGAGGTCAACGCCGTCGCTGTTGGCACTGTTGATAACCTGAAGACCAGCGGAGATATCCTTATTGACGACGTGCTTTGCCAACTGCCTGACCCTTAAATCGCTGGTTAACCCCAGATCTGCCTGAACCTGTCCAAAATCAATCTTGCGACCGTAATAGCCTACCAATTGCTGCACTAAGTTTTCTGCGTCACGAAGACTCCCCGTAGCCGCCCGAGCGACAGCCCTCAGAGATTCAGGCTCAATCTGGATATCTTCTTTTTGACATATCATCTTCAGTTTATCCACTATCGCTGATTGTCCCAGGCGACAGAAGTTAAACCGCTGGCATCTCGACACTACTGTGGATATCACCTTGTGTGGCTCAGTGGTAGCTAAGACGAAAATTACATGAGGTGGTGGCTCCTCCAGAGTTTTCAACAGTGCATTGGAAGCTGCTTCAGTAAGCATGTGGACTTCATCTATGATGTATACCTTGTAGCGCGTGATGCTGGCACTATAACCCACCCTTTCCCTGAGATTGCGAATCTCGTCAATGCCACGGTTGCTGGCGGCATCTATCTCCACTATATCCAGAGAGCTTCCCCCGGTAATGGAGCGGCAAATATCACAATTGTTGCATGGTTCGCCCCCTTGTTGACTGAGACAATTAACTGCCTTGGCCAGGATACGCCCTGTACTCGTTTTGCCAGTGCCTCGAGGGCCACAAAAAAGATAAGCGTGGGCTATTTCCCCGCTCTCCACAGCACGGCGCAAAGTCCTGGTTATCGGCTCCTGCCCTACTACTTCAGCAAAACTCTGCGGTCGCCACTTACGATAGAAAACTTCAAACCCCATATGATATCTCTTATTATACTCCCCACAATAAAATTCCTAAAGAGATTTTGTCTATTATCGGCTCGGGGCTTGGTCATGACGTAGGTAAAAAAGTTCAATTAATCTGATGGCAGAAATAAGACAGCGGTAGCTATTCCAAACGGCTACCGCTGTCTTGCTAAAACGCACTAACTAGGGAGCAACAGAGTAGGATGAAAGCTCCCGGATCTCCTCACCTTTCCAGAGGGAGCGCTCTATCTCCTTTACAACTGATGCATCATCTGTGTTGATCCAGTACTCGTTGACATAAGTGCCCGGCTTTGCAGGCTCGTATGCCACCATATGATAGCAGTCGAATGTTCCCGCGGGCACGGTAAGAGTCTCCACACCAAGTATCTCAAACTCTAAATCAGTAATTTCATCCAGGACACCAGCTACAACACGCACTGAACCGCTCCAGGTCTGCCCTTCGGCAAAGGGCCAGCCATAATCTCCAGTAAGAGCCCAGGTGACGGTGGATGGCAACCCGGGAAGCTCTGTGATTGCTGAACTCAGTTTCAGGTACACCAGATGGTCTTTGCTGGTCCATATATCAGCCGTCTCGATGTTTAACGTTAGCGGCATATCGGCGGCCTCACGAGTCGCCGAAGGCTCAAAGACACCAGCGCTCTTGTAACAATCTTCGTCCCCGACCGGCTCTTCACCTACCACAGTGACCGTTAATTCACAAGTATGTAGTTCGATCCTGCCCCCTGTGTACGAGCAGTCATATACCCAGGTGTCACCAACAGACTGGGTTGGTATTGCTCCATCTCCATCTCCATTTCCATCTACCCCTTCTTCTTTCACGGTAAAGCTCTTTGTCGCGCTGTCATCAGGGGTGGAGAGCTCCGCAGTATAGCTGCCTGCAGTTGTTGCGGCGTAACTAAAGCTGACGCTGCTGCTTGCACCACCGGCTAATGCGCTGACAGACTTGCTATCAGTGTAGTCGCCAATGGTTAAGCCAACATCACAATCGCCAGATTGTTCCCCCACATTCTTGACAGTAGCAGAGATGGTAACCGTGTCATCAACAGTCGCTGGCGATGGCGAAACAGTTACGCCAGAAAGCGTAAACTCAGCGGGCGCTCCAGGCCCACATGCCGCCAGAAAGCTTACTGCCAGCAGTAAAACAACCATCACACCAAAAACCCTTTTCATTTCTGTACCTCCTTTTTGTTTTTACCCTTCATTATATTTTATTACAAATAACATATAATATGGCTGCGCTATTGTCAATAGTTTTGTAACAAACTTTTAAGATTATAACCCTTTATTGGCAATATAGCTAGCCAGATCAGCGAGACGACAACTATAGCCCCACTCGTTATCATACCAGGCCAGCACCTTCACCAGATTGCCATCGATAACCATAGTACTCAAGGCATCAAAAATAGCGCTGGCTGGATTACCCTTAAAGTCCGAGCTTACCAGGGGAATATCGCAGTATTCCACAATACCCTTGAGTTCTCCTTCAGCAGCTCTCTTAAAGGCATCATTGACCTCTTCAACGGTTGCTTCCCTATTCAAATCAGCAACGAAGTCAACGATAGATACAGTTGAGGTAGGCACTCTTATGGCGATGCCATGTAGTTTCCCTTCAAGCTCAGGAATAACCACGGTTACCATGCGAGCTGCACCAGTGGTGGTGGGTATGATATTAACAGCGGCAGCTCGGGCACGACGCAAATCGCGGTGAAACACATCCAGAATTTTCTGGTCATTGGTGTAAGAATGAATGGTGGTCATCAGCCCGTGTGTAATCCCGAAATTTTGATGCAGAACCTTGACCACCGGGGCAATGCAGTTAGTGGTGCAGGAACCATTGGAGATGATGCGATGCTTATCCGGGTCATATTGCCCTTCATTGACGCCGAGGACAATGCTTATATCCTCCCCACGGGCTGGCGCTGAGATAATCACCTTCTTGGCCCCACCTTGGAAGTGGCTCGCCGCTTTACCAGCCTCGGTGAAAAGCCCCGTTGATTCAATCACAATATCCACCCCAAAATCACGCCACGGAATTCGAGCAGGGTCTCGTTCAGCTATTACCTTTACTTCCCCACCATCAACTATAACAGACCCCTCCCGAGCCTCCACCCTGCCTGGATAAACGCCATAATTGCTATCATACTTAAAAAGGTGAGCGTTAGTTTTAGCATCGGTGAGGTCATTGACTGCCACTACCTCCAATTCATCGCCACACCGCTCCTTAATCGCCTTCAGAGTTAATCTGCCAACACGTCCGAACCCATTGATACCAATTTTTATGCTCATTCTTGCCCCCTTTCCATTAGTCCTTAACTAAAAATGAAGAAACACCGTATTTGTCAATCTTCCCAATTTTGTCCTGCGAGGCCAGTAACCTGATATGGGCAGCAGTTTCACGCACAGCAAGTCTCTTGTCCCAAATTCCTAAATCCTCAAAGGCAACGCCCCCGGACTCAACCTTCCAGGGAATTTCTGTAGCTATTTGATAAATTGTCTTTAAATCGCCATTTAGAGCCTTTATGATGTCCATATTCCTTTGCTCCCGATGACGAACTATGTCCTCTATTCTGAGCTTTAGACTATTGAACACTGACCCATGCCCTGGGAAAACAAAATTTACGCTGCGGTTTTGCACCTTTTTCAGGGAATCCATGTAATCACCTAGCGGATTATCACCCGATTGGGGATGAAGACCTACATGAGGGAAACTATTATACAAGACGAGGTCTCCACAAAACAGCCAGCCCTTCATTGGCTCACGAAGACAAATATGTCCCGGCGAGTGCCCTGGAGTATGGAGCACCTCAAGATTGAATGCGCCATTGGAGATTTCATCGCCTCCATCCAGAACAACTTCAGGCGCTTCAGGAGAAACAAACTCTCGCATCCACAGTGAAGCTTTTGCAAAGTCAGACAACTCTCCCATGGGAACACCGTAGCTAAAAAGCTCTGCTTCTACTTTCCTAAGAAGTTCCTCAAAGTTCACATATCTTAGATTGATAAGCTCTCCCTCAAGCTTGTGCATAGCTATCTTTGCTCCACAAAGTTCCTTCACCTTGCCTGCCAGTCCATAGTGGTCTGGGTGAATATGCGTGACGACTATTTGCTTAATATCACTCAGCTTGAGCCT
>JAUWGN010000108.1 GCA_030606385.1 Dehalococcoidia bacterium | reverse complement strand
CCCTTTAAGGTATCGGCATCTATGGCATAGCCGTGATTTTGGGCAGTGATATAAACCCTGCCAGTAGCCGAGTCGCGAACCGGATGGTTGCCGCCACGATGCCCGAACTTCAGTTTGAATGTTTTAGCTCCTAAGGCTCTGCCAATAAGCTGGTGCCCCAGGCAGATGCCCATCACCGGCTTCCTGCCCACGAGCTTTTTCACCATCTCCGTTATATCGTCAAGCAAAGCAGGGTCTCCAGGACCGGGAGACAAAACTATTCCATCGGGATTTGGAGCCAGGATATCCTCTGCTGAAGTGGTGCAGGGGACAGCGGTTACCTGGCAGCCAAATTGGCTCAGGATACGCAGTATGTTGTATTTCAAACCTAAATCAAGGACTACAATGTGAGATTGCTTCGCTGCCCCTTCGCGGAGTTTATCCTGAGCGAGATTCTTCGGTCGCTTCTCTCCCTCAGAATGACGAGGGGCGAAAGGCTCAGGGCTTTGGCTGGCAATGGCAGGCGCACCAGAGTGCCATTCATAAGGCTTTTCAGTACTGACCTGGTGAACAAAATCGGTAAAATCGTATTTGGGCAAATTCTTCAATTCCCTTAACGTTTCCTCAGCAGTCATCTCTGAGGTAATAATCCCCATCATTACCCCGATTGAGCGTATATGACGGGTTAACGCCCGCGTATCTATTCCGCTGACTCCTGGAATGCCACTATCCTGTAGAAACTTATGTAAAGTAACTGTGCTCTGCCAGTGGCTGGGCTGGGGACAATATTCCCGAACAGCAAATCCCCTAACCTGAATTTGCTTTGATTCGAAATCGGATTCATTGATGCCATAGTTGCCAATCATAGGATAGGTGGGCACCAGAATCTGCCCGGCATAAGATGGGTCAGTGAGCATCTCCTGATAGCCAGTCATGCTGGTATTGAAAACGACCTCGCCGTAGGCATTATCCTCGGCACCGAAGGAATAGCCCTCATAAACTGAGCCATCTTCAAGAACTAAAATCGCCTTCTTAGCCATGAGATTGCTTCGCTTCGCTCGCAATGACAAAAGGAGGATGGCAATGACTTTTCAGGGAGTCATCCATATAAACTGCCTCCCCATCAACTATGGTTGCCATTACCTTGCCTTTAAATTTGCAGCCATCAAACGGAGTATTCTTTCCTTTAGAGGCAAACTTGCTGCTGTTCACCACCCATTCCCTATCCGGGTCAAATATGATGATATTGGCCGGAGAGCCTATCCTAAGCGTGCCTAATTCATTACCTTTATCAACTATCCTTGCTGGCTCACAGGTCAGCTTAGAAATCAAAGTAACTAAACCTATTTCCCCTTTATGAACCAGGCCCATGAGACAGCCGAAAGCAGTCTCAAATCCACTGATGCCGAAGGCAGCTGTTTCCAGGCTGCAATCCTTATCTGCCAAAGTATGTGGGGCATGGTCGGTGGCAATAGCATCGAGCACCCCATGCTTTAATCCGTCAATCAAGCAAGTTATGTCATCCTCAGTCCGCAAAGGCGGGGTTACCTTGGCATTGGTATCGTAAGAGCTGCCAGCTGACAGCTGAGAGCTTTCAGCCCCCTCCCTTTGGAGGGGAGAAGGTCTCGGTGAGGCTATAACCCTCTCCTCAGTCAATGTTAAATGGTGAGGAGTAACCTCAGCAGTTACCGAAATTCCTTCCTCTTTGGCACGACGTACAAGCTCAACAGAGCCACAAGTGCTTACATGGGCAATATGAATTCTGGCACTGGTTAGTTTTGCCAGAGCCAGGTCCCGAGCTACCATCACTTCCTCCGCCTTTGCTGGGATTCCCTTCACGCCCAGCTTTGCAGACACCCAGCCTTTATTTACAACACCATCGTTACTCAGCCGTCTATCCTCACAATGGTCAATAATAGGCAAGCCAAGAGCATGGCTATGTTCAAGAGCACGACGCATAACCTCGGAACTAGCCACCGGATCACCATCATCACTGAAAGCAACTACGCCAGCTTCAGACAGCTCAGCCATATCGCAGACTTCCTTTCCACCTCTCCCTTTAGTAACACACCCTATGGGAAAGACATGAACAATGCCCTCTTCGGCAGCTTTTTGTTTCACCCAATCCACCATGGCTGGCTTATCAATAGGGGGACTTGTGTTTGCCATGCAACAGATGGCAACAAAACCACCTGCTGCGGCTGCCCTTGTGCCTGTAGCGATTGTTTCCTTGTCCTCAAATCCCGGTTCACGAAGATGGCAATGAAGGTCTACAAAGCCAGGGCAAACGACCATCCCTGTAGCGTCGATTACCAGAGATTGCTTCGCTTTGTTCGCAATGACAATTGGCATCCCCTTCCCCAATTGTCTAATTTTGCCCTCATCAATAACCAAATCAGCAATTTGGTCTATATCCTGACCAGGGTCAATTATATGTCCACCGCGTATGACTAAGGAGACGGATTTATTACCCATCATTTCTGCCACACTCTCCAGTAGTCAAAATTTCGTATTCCATAGCTAACGTCCCCTGCGATGTGCGGTGATATAGCTGCTAGGCTTGAAACCATGAGCCCCAGCCTCACTTTCTGAATCAAAAATAATCAAATTCTCAGGCTTGATTTTTCGAATCCAATGGCTGTCAGCGCTATGGTATTTCTTGGTCTCCAACATTCCTTGATGCCACTCTGAACTGGCGATATATTGAGGATGAACCTCGCGTTCGCAGTAGAGACACCCCAGTGTTAAAGGCTCTAAGCTTACTATCTTGAACTCAGGCTTTATATACCTTGTTTCTGTTTCCTGGTTTGAGACACAGTTTGAATTAAGACACCTGACCCCGGAATCTCGGTCATAAATGGGATAATCTACCTTCTGAACGAAAGAAGCAGCTTCTTTAGAAATTGTGATTTCCTTAGTTCCCAGCAAGAGGGCTATGAGCGCCATTCTAATAGGCACCCCACGAGCAGCCTGCTTGAAATACATGCTCCTGGGGTCAGCATCCAACTCATAAGCCAATTCATCAACGCGGGGCAGTGGGTGCATAACAATCGTCCCTTTAAACTCCTTTCCCTTGAGGAGCTTCTTATCTACCACCGGATAGTTCTTTTTCAACTCCTGTCCTTCTTCTGCAGGGGCATGCCTTTCCTTCTGAAGCCTCATGACATAAAGGGTATCAATCCCTGTCTTCTTCAGCTCGATTTGAATACTAATGTCAGGCAACATTGCAAGTTGATGTGAGCTACTCGGAGTTACGTACATGGCATCCAGGGGGAAGAGCCCTTTCTTAACTTCCTGGTCCCGAGCCTCAAGCCTTATCAGCTTACCTTTATATTCTGTAGTCAGTTTCCGTAGAACATGCTCCGGCATCTCCAGCCCGGGACTGGGTGGAAAAAGGATAATTGCGCCGAACCTGGCCAGGGCATAAGTCAGGGAATGCACCGCTCGCCCGTATCTCAGGTCCCCAAACAAAGCAATTTTCAGACCTTCAATGGTTCGTCTCTCCTTCTTAATGGTGTAAAGATCGCACAAGGCCTGAGTTGGATGTTCGTGACCTCCGTCACCGGCATTTATTACCGGGATGCCAGCGTAGTCAGCAACTACCCTGGCCGCTCCTTCCCAAGGATGTCTGATGACAATTATATCGGCATAACTCCCGACTACCCTTGCCATATCAGCAAGGCTTTCGCCTTTGGCTAGAGAGGTTGCACCTACCTCAACCGCAGTTATAATTCTTCCCCCGAGTCTGAGCATCGCAGCCTCGAAAGATAGCCGTGTCCTGGTGCTCGGTTCAAAAAACAGACTTGCCATAATCTTTCCCTGGCACACCCCGGATTGGTTACTTAATGAATCAGACATTTTGTCTGCCACGGAAAACAGTGCCTCGATTTCCCCGTTGGATAAATCGTCTATGCTTACCAAACTTCTTCCTGTTAAGCTCATCTAGCCACTCCCTGCGTATTTACTTTCCAGGTCAGTTTTATCCTTTATCAACGCTACTCACTACTCAGTTGAACCTGTTATAGCTACCCCATCTTCACCATCCACTTCTTTAACATACACCTCTACCTTCTCACTCCGCGAGGTTGGTATATTCTTGCCGACATAGTCAGCTCGAATAGGAAGCTCACGGTGACCACGGTCAATAAGAACGGCCAGCTGCATGGAGCTAGGACGACCTAAATCGATGAGAGCATCCATAGCTGCCCGAATGCTTCTCCCGGTATAAAGGACGTCATCCACCAGGACCACTTGTTTATCAGTTACATCAACGGGAACCTCGGTATGCTTAGCCGGTTTTGATTCCACAGGAGAAACGTCATCACGATAAGAATTAATGTCCAGAACACCTACAGGAACATGGATATCCTCAAAAC
>JAUWGN010000003.1 GCA_030606385.1 Dehalococcoidia bacterium | reverse complement strand
TTCTTGGGACTGCAGGGAATGATAGACCCACCTCGGCAGGAGGCGATTGAGGCAGTGGCTAAATGTAAGAAAGCCGGGATAAGCTCAGTAATGATAACTGGTGACCACGCACTGACAGCAAAGGCTATTGCCCGACGACTTGGGATGATGGGTAGTGATAAAGATGATGTCCTGACCGGGGAGCAATTAACCAGAATGAGCGATGAGGAGCTATATGAAGCTGTGGGCAAGGTCTCGGTTTACGCTAGGGTGGCTCCAGAGCACAAGTTGAGGATAGCTCAGCAATTGCAGAAGCGGGGGCAAATTGTGGCAATGACTGGCGATGGGGTAAATGATGCCCCGGCATTAAGGGTAGCCGATATTGGCATAGCCATGGGGATAACTGGAACTGAGGTAAGTAAGGAAGCGTCTAGCATGGTTCTGACTGATGATAACTTTGCCAGCATAGTGAACGCGGTGGAAGAAGGCAGACACGGTTGGAATAATCTGGAAAAGGCAATCCTTTATACCCTAGCCACTAATGGGGGACAGGCGCTACTGGTTTTGGGGGCAATATTGGCAGCTCCATTCGTAGCCCTCTTTGCCCTGCGCCTTCCCTTAGAGCCGATAATGATATTGTGGGTAAATTTGTTCGACTCAGTATTCCTCACTATGCCGCTAATGATGGAGCTTAAGGAAAAGGGGTTACTTGAAACCCCGCCGCGTGACCCGAAGGAAACAATAGCCAAGCGCCTATTTTTTATAAGGGTTGGTGGGGTATCAGTGGTAATGGCAGTTACCGCCTTTATTATCTTTTGGCACTTTGGGCAGCTAGCTTTTGCCTCACCGAATGTTGACATGCTGTTAACGCAGGCGCAAACGGCAGCACTAATGACTGTGGTGGGGGTGCATATAGGCTACATATTTACTGCCAGGTCAACCTTTGGCTCGGCTTTCACCTTTAGCCCTTTCTCCAATAAGTGGATTCTAGGTGGGGTAGCAATAACTATCATTATAGACCTGATGATAGTCTATCTACCTGCCTTGAATAACGTGTTTAGGACGGCGCCTTTCCCCGCCAGTTGGTGGCCATATGTACTCATCGGTCTACCAGTTGGATTCTTTGTGCCTGAATTGGAGAAGCTAATAAGGAGGCAATTACGAAAAAGGGAGACAAAGCTTCAGCCTGCCTCCAGCTAAGCATCGCCCTTATCTTTGGTTTCCTCGTAGCATATTTGGTTACCTCGGTTGACCTACATCGGTTTATATGGAGTAGCAGTGAGTGTAGTAACTACTCTGGTAACACCTGCAATGCTCAAGCCTTTCTTTAAGAGGCAACTAGTGCAAGTCTCCCAGCCAGTGTCTGATAATTTTGAATCTAGCGATAGTACTTAATCTGGCTATTCGTCTTTTATTCCATGGTCGCGAAGATAGTCAATGGCATTCTGAACAGTCTTCATATTTTCGGCATCTTCATCAGGTATTTCCAGCTTGTTTGTAGGAGTGCTGAATTCCTCTTCCACTGCGGTAATAAGTTCGATTAGGTCCAGAGAGTCGGCATTCAGGTCTTCTGTGAAGGAAACTTCCGGGGTTACGTCGCTTTCATCAACCCCCAGTTGTTCTACAATGATTTCCTTTAAATTTTCAAAGATGGTTGGCATTTTCCCTCCTTTGGTCGCTCATGGCTTGCTTTGCCATATTTGGTGACTATTGACCCTAATACGCCATTAATCAGACGTGGTGAAGAGTCACTGCCGAAAGTTTTAGCTAACTCTATTGCTTCGTTTATGGCTACCTTAACGGGTGTATTATTATCCATCAAAATTTCGAAGATGGCAACACGCAGGATATTCCTATCAATGACAGACATTTGCGCCACAGGAAAAGATGGAGCAAAACGCCCAATAACTTCATCAATCTTTGACTTATTTTTTAGCACACCTTGTACAAGTTTCTCAATGAAGCTGATTGCTTCTTGAGACAGTGACTGTTCTGTTGTTGAGTGAATCACAGCATCTTCAGCTTTATGTTCAGTGCAGTCAATTTCATAAAGTGTTTGGAGAGCAGCGATTCTTGCCTTTCGTCTCAAGCTAGCCATGTTATTCTGCTATTAAACTGTTTGCCTTTAGCCGTGAGATTTCTTCGGTGCTTGATATGTTCAATGTTCGTAGCGCGGGATTAATCCGCTTAATCAATCCACTGAGTACCTTCCCTGGTCCTATTTCGTAGAATGTGGTTACTTTTTCTTGAGCCATGTATTCCACGGAATGTTGCCATCGGATACAATTGGAAAGCTGGTTTAGAAGCTCTTCCTTTATCTCAGCTACATTATCCAGTGGTTGGGTGGTTACATTTGCTACTATAGGAGTTGTTGGTTGCTGAAACGTGGTGTTGGAGACAATCTCGCCGAATTCGTCAACAGCTGATTGCATCAAGCTGGAGTGGAAAGCGCCACTAACCCTTAGTGGGATCTGATGAATACGCTTTGCCTTGGCTAATTTGTTAGCTTTGTCTAAATTGTCTATGCCGCCGCTGATCACAATTTGTCCCGGGCAGTTGATATTTGCAATGGTACATCCACTCTGGAGACATAAATCTTCAACGTCTTCCTTGCTAGCTCCCAGTATCGCTATCATCCCTCCTGGTTTCTTTTGTCCCGCCTGGTGCATCAATCTTCCTCTGTGCTGGACTAGCCGAACGGCATCAGTGATACTGAGCACGTCGGCAGCCACCAGCGCGGTATATTCCCCTAAGCTATGTCCGGCAACGAAGGTGGGGGAAGGAAGATGGTCATTGGCTGTTTCCTGAGCTGCCTTAAGGCAAGCAACGCTGGTTATCAATATGGCTGGCTGGACGTTGTCTGTTCTGGTTAATTCGTCATCTGGTCCTTCAAAGCATAGGCGCGAAAGGGGGAGACCTAAAGCATCATCGGCTTCCTCAAAAATCTCCCTGGCCAGGGAGTGGCTATGATACAGGTCTTGCCCCATACCCACTTTCTGCGAGCCTTGGCCGGGGAAAATATAGGCTATCTTGAATGGTTCGGTCACGCGTTAGTTAACCTTTTGCTTTAGGTGCTTTGATTTCAATAACTTGCATATCACCATAACTACCGCAGGTGGGACAAACGTGATGAGCTAGCTTTGGGTTGTGACATTGCGGACAAATATCCAAGGTTGGTAAAGCTAGCTTAATATGGCTTCGCCGCTTACCCCTACGCGCCTTGGCATATTTGCTCTTAGGTAGAGCCATATAATTTCATCTCCTTTATTCCAGTACAATCAGACTGGCATAATGCTTTCATCGGTAGATTTAGCAAGATATATTGGCGTATCAACTCTCCTAAGTCAAGTACATGATTTTTATCGATAATAAAGCCTTCTGATTCTTGGCACAAATCGAGTGGCAAACCACTGGATATATCAATAGAGGGATGGACTTCCTCTTCAATGGCAAAATTTATGGGGTAAGGAAAGGCTTTTAGACAGCGGCTGCAAACAAGTTCCACTTGAACGTTTAAGTTACAACGAACTAAAATCCCTTGGCCAGTGCGAATTAGCGTTACTTTGCCCTTGATAGAACCTTCAGGTTGCTCTGCAATTATGGTGTCGATTTCATAGTTGCGGCTAGAGCCAACGGGGTCTTTCAGCAATTGAGCTACGTTAATTGCTCCAGGCAAATGCCTTTCGTTGAGGTCTTCGCCTTTCATCATTGTTATCACAACTTGTAGTGTAAATTAAAGGTAAAGTATAATGACTAACTTAAGGAAGTTTCAAGCGGTGGAAGGGAAAGAATTAAAGGAGAAATTAAGGGCTGAATTAGAGATACGGCGCAGTGAATTAGTGCGACTGAGCCTGGATATTCATGATAATCCTGAGTTAGGCTTTCAGGAGGTAAAGGCGGCATCCTGGCTTAGCGATTACCTGAAGAGCAATGGGTTTTGCGTTGAACCGAACATTGCTGGGCTATCTACAGCCTTTCGAGCAGTATATGGTGAAGGGAAACCAAAAATTGTTGTGCTTGCTGAATATGACGCTTTGCCGGGAATCGGGCATGGTTGTGGACATAATATCATAGCAGCGTCGGCGGTTGGTGCTGGCGTAGCTAGCAAGATTGTTGTAGATAATCTAGGAGGAAGCATCATAGTCTTAGGCACGCCTGGCGAGGAGAATTTTGGTAGCAAAATAGATATGGTCAAGGCTGGCATTTTCGACGATGTTGATGTGGCCATGATGGCGCATCCCTCGATGCTAAACATGGCAATTTATCGGACGCTTGCCTGCCTATCGCTTGAGGTGGAATTTTTTGGCAAAGCAGTCCATGCTGCTGCTCAGCCAGCCGAGGGCGTAAATGCTCTTGAGGCTATTATTCTCGCGTTTAACTCCATAAATTCGCTGCGGCAGCATATAAAAGAACAGGCGCGCATTCATGGCATAATAACCGACGGTGGTGAGGCGCCCAATGTAGTGCCTGCGCATAGCGCTGCTAAGTTTATAATCCGTGCCCCTGACTATGCTTACCTAGAGGAGTTGCAAGGCAAAGTGCTAAACTGTTTTAAGGGCGCCTCTTTAGCCAGTGGCGCCAGACTAGAATATCGCTGGGGTGATAAAGTTTATGCTCCTATAAAGAATAATGTTGCTCTAGCTCAGCTATTTAGCGATAATCTTGAATTAATGGGACGTCGTTTGGATGTTTTTGACCTACAAAT
The DNA here is from genome assembly GCA_030606385.1 of Dehalococcoidia bacterium. Lineage (GTDB taxonomy): Bacteria > Chloroflexota > Dehalococcoidia > GIF9 > AB-539-J10 > CG2-30-46-19. The sequence continues at coordinate 13,886 of JAUWGN010000003.1, read as the reverse complement.
TCCTTTTGGTAGTTCGGATATGGGAAATGTTAGTCAGGTGGTTCCTAGCATGCATCCCATGGTCGCTATTGTCTCTCCCAAAGTTTCCTTACATTCGGCAGAATTTGCTTCCGCTGCTGCTTCTGAGGCTGGACACCAAGGGTTATTAGATGCTGCTAAAGCAATGGCGATGACCATGGTTGATGTCATTGGACGCCCTGAGGTGTTGGAGAAGATTAAGCAAGAATTTCGTAGCTCTTAGACAATGGTTACGGTAGGAATTCCACGGGCTTTACTCTATTACCAGTATTATCCCATGTGGAAGGTTTTCTTGGAGAAGCTGGGTGCGGAAGTAGTGGTATCACTGCCAACCAACAAAAGCATATTAAACTCAGGCGTTACGCGAGGTGTTCAAGATACTTGCTTGCCGGTAAAGGTCTTCTTCGGACATGTCGTTTCTCTAGCCGATAAATGTGACTTTATGTTTGTCCCCGCGGTTACCAGTTTGGGTAAGAAGAGTTATAATTGCTCCAAGCTTATCGGTTTGCCCAATATGGCAAGAGCTTTAATTCCAGAATGTCCCCCTATTCTTGACCCGGAAATAAACTACGAGAAAGGACGCTATAATCTATACCGAAATATTTATGAGGTGGGACGCCATTTTACCTGCAATCCATTCAAGCTTAAGAAGGCAGTGGAAGAAGCTTGGGCAAGCAATTTGGATTACCGAAATAAAATGTCTGATGAAGGGATTACACATTTTCAGGCTATTGATTGTAAGCCGCCTCCTGATGTGAAATCTTCTTCATTGACTATCGCTGTTATCGGGCATCCCTATATTATCTATGATGAGTATGTTAGTCATCGGCTCATTTCATGGCTGCAGAAGATGGAGGTCAAAGTTGTTACCCCGGAGATGGTATCTCAGGAGGAACTTGATGCTGCTACAAGAAGACTGGTGGGTGTTCCCCATTGGTCATTTGAACCTGAAATAATCGGCGCTGGAGAATATTACTTGGAAACGGGGGTAGATGGTATAATTATTGTCGCTGCTTTCGGATGTGGTCCTGACTCAATGATGCTAGGCATGGTGCAACATCGGGCAAAAGAGTTTGAGATTCCTCTTTTACCGCTTAGTCTGGATGAGCATAGTAGTGAAGGAGGTTTGCTTACTCGATTAGAGGCTTTTCTAGATATGGTTAGGCGGAGGAAAAGAGTATGCGTATAGGATTTCCTCATTTTGGTAACGTTTATATTGCACTAAAGGCTGTAGCAAGAAGACTCGAATCTCCTGGGGATGTGCTAATAACTCCACCCCCGATGACTCAACACACATTGGACCTTGGAGTTAAATACTCACCAGCGGAGGCTTGTTTACCCTATAAGCTTACTTTAGGTAGTCTGATTGAAGCTTGCGAGCTGGGGGCAGATGTTTTGATTCAGGCAAGAGGGACTGGGATTTGCCGTTTAGGTTATTATGCCAAAGGTCAGGAACAAATGCTTCGTGACTTGAACTATGCTGCTCATTTTTTGACCGTTGATATATCTCACCACAAGTTTATAGGCATTATGCGACTTATGAGGGATGTAACTCATAATCGCACTTGGCATGAAATTATTTCATCATTTTTCTTTGCTATCGGTAAGTTATCTGCGTTAGATAGAATAGAAAAAGTGGTTCACAAAATACGGGCAGTGGAGCTTGAGAAAGGAACAGCTAGCCGAATTTACCGCAAGGCTATCACCTCTATCGATGAAGCAACAAAGAGTAAAGAAGTCAAGGAATTAACTAAAGAATATATCGAGAAATTAAACCGAGTGCCTAAAGACATCACTGCTGAGCCACTCAAAGTAGGCATTGTCGGGGAGATTTATGTTGTTATAGAGCCTTTCGCTAATATGGATATAGAAATAGAATTGGGCAAATTAGGAATAGAGGTAGAGCGGACCTTGACTATTTCCCGGTGGGTTAAATATAGTCTGTTTCTTAACTACCTTGGTCTAGACGAATGGAGAAAAGTTCATAAATTAGCTCATGCTTATCTCGACCATGATATTGGTGGTGATGGTTGGGAATCTGTAGGGGAGAAAGTGCTTTATGCTCGCAACGGATTTGATGGCATAATCCATCTAGCCCCTTTCACCTGCATGCCAGAGATAGTAGCTGAGAATATCATGCCATCGACAAAGGAAGATATACCCGTGCTTGCTGTTACTTGCGATGAGCAGCAGAGCAAACAAGGGATGTTAACCAGACTTGAGGCTTTTACAGACTTAATAGGCTTTAGAAGGCGAAGAGGGGAGCATGGGAGAAGAGTTTAAGGCATTAGACAAGCTTGTCAAAAGTAAGCAGATGATAGTATTCTTTATTTTTATGAGCATCATTTCAATTTTATTTCACCCTCTGCTAAAGTTAAGACAAAGGAAAGCGTTAGAACTCGAAGAGAGCATAAGAGCTTTCAATCGGAGTAAACTAGAAAGCTTTGGAGGGACTTCTCTTAGAAAGGTGGACTAGATATGAAGGGCTATCTTGGCGTTGATGTTGGTTCAGTCACCACAAAATTAGCTTTGCTTGATGAGCATGAGCAGCTTATAGCTTCTATTTATTTGCGAACTCGAGGTAATCCGGTAGACATGGTGAAACAGGGGTTGAGGGAAATACAGAAGCAAATATCGCCTGAAGTCGAGGTTAGCGGGGTAGCCACTACCGGAAGTGGTCGTTATCTAGCTGGCGTGCTTGTTGGTGCTGATTTGGTAAAGAATGAGATCACCACTCATGCTGTTGCTGCCACACAACACATACCTGATGTGCGAACAATTTTTGAAATAGGCGGACAGGATAGCAAGATTATCATAATTCATGATGGTATAGTCGTTGATTTTGGCATGAACTCAGTCTGTGCTGCTGGGACGGGGAGTTTCCTTGAACATCAAGCGGAAAGGTTGAATGTGAAGATTGAGGATTTTGGGGGGCATGCTTTGAGGAGTGAGAATCCAGCGCGTATTGCTGGGCGGTGCACTGTTTTTGCTGAATCAGACATGATTCATAAGCAGCAACTGGGATATCCTCTCGATGATATTATCTATGGTTTATGTCAATCCTTAATACGCAATTATCTTAACAATGTTGCTTTAGGCAAGGAAATTCAGCCTAGATTGGTATTTCAGGGGGGTGTCGCTTTCAATAAAGGGATAATCAGGGCATTTAACGAGGTTTTCGACTCCGAAGTTTATGTACCGCCTCACAATGAGCTTATGGGCGCTATAGGAGCTGCTATTCTGGTGCATGAGGAAATGGAAATTAAGCAGAATCATCATAAGAGTAAGTTTAAGGGATTCGGTGTCAGCGACATAGAATTCAAGACTTCTTCTTTCATATGCAAGGCTTGCCCAAATTTATGTGAAGTTTCCCAAATTGCTGCTGATGGTAAAGTTTTGGCCAGGTGGGGAGGGCGTTGTGATATGTGGGAGAGAGTTCCAGAAAGCTAGTCTCCTTCGTGTATGGCTAAGAAGTATCAATTGATCGTCGTTGGTGGTGGTCCTGCAGGGCTTACTGCGGGGCTTTACAGCGCCAGAGCGGGATTCACGGTGTTGCTCATCGAAAAGGAAGTAATCGGTGGGCAAATTGCCAATGCTGAGCGGGTAGACAACTATCCTGGTTTCCCCAAAGGTATTTCTGGATTTGAGTTAGTACAGCTTATCCAGCAGCAAGCTATGAATCATGGATTGGAAACTATGTCGGGTGAAGTTACTGGATTAACATCCCGTTATGGTAACAACATGGTTATCACCACTGAAGGTGATTTTATAGCTCAAGCGGTGATCATCGCTGGGGGATTGCAATTTCGTAAATTGGAAGTGCTTGGTGAAAATGAATTTATGGGCAGGGGAGTTTCTTATTGTGCTACTTGTGATGGTCCTTTATTTCGAGATAAAACAGTGGCGGTAATTGGTGGTGGCGATACCGCTCTTACTGATGCTCTTTCTTTGAGCAAATTTGCTTCTCTGGTTAAGGTTATCCATCGCCGTAATCAATTGCGAGCAAGCAAGGTATTACAGGGAAAAGCACGAGCCGATCCCAAAATAGAGTTTATATGGGACAGTGTGGTGACTGAAGTAAAAGGAGAAAAAAAGTCACCGATTTAATGCTTAAAAATACCCAAAATGGTACAATATCACTGTTAGCCGTAGATGGTGTTTTTGTTGCCATTGGACTAATTCCTAATACCGAATATCTGCGTGGAGTTTTGCCTCTGGATGAGTGGGGGTACATAGTCACTACCGAGCTGATGGAGACAACAGTGCCTGGTATATTTGCGGCGGGTGATATTCGCCATAACTCGGTGAAGCAGGCGATAGCTGCTGCTGGCGATGGTGCTGTTGCTGCGTTATCAGCAGAGAAGTTCGTTGGTTCGCTATGAAAGTTATTTTTTTGACGGACGTTCCCTCAAAAGGGCAGGCAGGGGAGATAAAGGTGGTAAGCGATGGGTATGCACGAAACTTCCTTTTCCCCAAAGGACTGGCTCAAGTAGCAACACCTGAGGTAGTAAAACGAGCCGAAATCGGTCTCGGGAAGAAAATGACTGAAGAAAGCTCAAGCAAGGAAGAGATGGCCAAGTTGGCTAAGCAAATTGAAGGAATTCAGATCTGCTTCAAGGCTCGTGTAGGTGCTGAGGACCGTCTCTTCGGTTCTATCACTGAAGCTAATATTGCTGAAGAACTCAGCAGAATTGTAGAGGCTCCTATCGATAAAAGGCAAGTAGTTTTGGATGATTCATTACGTCAAATAGGTGAATACGAGATAGCTATTAGATTGGCTACAGATTCGGTAGCGCGAATCAAGGTAGTTATCGAGCCTGAAAAAGCTTGAAAATGATAGAAGAAAAGTTACCCCCTCATGACATTGAGGCAGAAGAAGCGGTAATCGGCTCCTTGATTGTTGACCCTGATGCTATATTTAAGATAGCGACCTTCCTTGTTCCTGAGGACTTTTTTGATGAAACTAACCAAGTAATTTATCAGGCATGTCTATCTGTTCACCAACGCAATGAAGTTGTAGACCAGATTACAGTAGCTCATGAGTTAATGCGACAAAACAGGTTAGAGCAAATTGGTGGAGCTGCTTATTTGAGCCATTTAATATCCATTACACCTACACCGCTCTATGTTGAGCATTATGCGCGGATAGTATCCAATGCAGCAGCAATGAGACGATTAATTGCTGCTGCGGGACAGATTGCTGCTATCGGATATGAGGCGGGTGCTGATGTTGAGTCCACTCTCAATAAAGCTATAGACATCCTCTTTCAAGTAGGAAGTAAGGGGGCACCAACGAATTTAGTCTTGGTTCGTGATATCCTGAGCAAGTATTTTGAGGAAGTGGGGCAACCTCCACTAGGGGGGAAGCAAATACCTCATATTTTAACTGGCTTTGCTGGGTTGGACGGATTACTAGGTGGCTTGCAAAGGTCGGATTTAGTCATTTTGGCTGCAAGGCCAGCAGTTGGAAAAACGAGTTTAGCCTTGAATATCGTTAGAAATGCTGCTATCGAGCAGAAGGCTTGTGTTGCCCTTTTTAGCCTGGAGATGTCTCGGGATACAATTGTTCAGCGTCTTTTGTCCTCTGAAGCGAGGGTGGATTCGAAGGATGTTCGTTTAGGACATTTTACTGAGAGAGAAGAAAGAAGGATTATGGATGCTAGTGGAGTTTTGTCAGAGGCACCAATTTATATTGATGATAGCCCTCAGCAGCGTGTTGTGGATATAGGAAGTAAGGCAAGACGTCTCCATCGTGAGCGTAACATCGACTTGATTGTTATTGATTATCTGCAATTGATGCGAGGTGATGGCAAAAATGAACCCCGAGTTCAAGAGATAGGCAACATAACGCGTTCCTTGAAAGGGTTGGCTAGGGAATTGAATGTACCTGTGCTCACAGTGTCTCAACTTAGCCGTGCCGTGGAGTGGCGTGCCTCTCACAAACCTCAGCTCTTCGACCTACGGGAGAGCGGTAGTATTGAGCAAGATGCTGATGTTGTATTTTTTATCCACAGAGAATCTATATATTGCGAAGAGGAAGAATGGTATAAAACACACGATGTGGAGAAGGAGCCCTATCCTCGAAATGAGGCTGATATTCTTGTTGAAAAGCATCGAAATGGTCCTATGGGTATAGTGAAATTGCGTTTTCTCCCATGGTTCTCTCGATTTGATAATGTAGAAGTAGTGCCAGCCCCTAGTTCTGAGGAGTTAATATAACATGATAAATAAAACCTTTCCTGCTTCTCCAGGGGAGCAATTTGTCCTTTTGCCTGAATCGTTTTTCACTCAGGCGATACCTGAAATAGACGATGTAGCCGAGCTGAAGGTGATTCTTTGTTTTTTCTATTTACTCCATCATAAACAAGGACATCATGGGTTTATCACCCATAAGGAATTGTTATCTTATTGTATTCCTGTTATAGGGAAACAAGGGTTCGACAGCGGCTTAAGGTCAGCTGTGGGAAGGGGGGTCATTTTATCGGTTAGTAAAGAGGTTAACGGGAGGCGGGAAAACGTTTACTTTGCTAACAAGGAGGCTATGGATAGGGTGAGCCATGGGATAACTCCTAAACAGGTAACAGAGCCGCTCAATATCTTTGCTCTTTATGAGCAGAATATAGGTTTGATAACCCCATTGGTTGCTGAGGAGCTTAAAGAGGCGGTGAAAGTTTATCCAGCGCAGTGGATAGAGGAAGCTTTCAGGGAAGCGGTTAATATGAATAAGCGTAGTTGGAAGTATATCTCTCGTATTCTTGAGAGGTGGGCTAGCGAAGGTAAAGATAGTGGAGAGTATAGACAAGGTATTAAGAAGGGCAGTGCCAACAAATACATTAAGGGCAGATACGGGCATCTCGTCAAAAGATAACCAGGGTGGCGAGGAAGTCTGTCCTATTTGCAAAGGTGCTGGGCTTGTTCATCCCCTTCTAGCTGCGGGACAACCTGATTTCAGCAGAGTAATTCCCTGTGAGTGCCAGAAAGAAGAACTGGAGAAGAAGAAACTACAATATCTCCAAGAATATAGCAATCTTAGCTCGTTATTGCGGAAGATGACCTTCGATGATTTTGACTACAAGCGGCTGAATCTCTCCTTGGAGCAGCGTCAAAATTTGCGAAAGGCCTTTGATATAGCAAAGGACTTTGCATGTTCTCCAGAGGGTTGGTTGGTATTTCAAGGTGTCAATGGCTGTGGTAAGACTCATTTAGCAGCAGCTATTGCTAATCATCGATTGGGGCAGACCAAGCCAGTCTTATTCATAGTGACTCCTGACCTCCTTGACCATCTGCGCTCCACCTTTAACCCGGACAGTAAGATATCATATGACGATTTTTTTGAAACGGTAAAGCAGTGTCCTTTGCTAATACTTGACGACTTTGGCGAGCAATCTGCTACTCCTTGGGCTCAGGAAAAGCTATATCAATTGATTAATTATCGTTATAATGCCAGATTACCGATGGTGGTTACCACTTGCCTTACTCTAGACGAGATTGAGTCCAGAATCAGCTCACGAATGGTAGATCCAAAATTAAGTACGGTATTCAACATCATTGCTCCTGATTATCGTGGTGATATAGAACCCGTTCGGCAAGCCGGGCGCTCATCACGAAAACGCTATTCATAGAAACCATTCTATTGCAATAAGCAAACATCGTTGCTAAAATAACCTGACGTCATATGCGGGATTCAGAAGTAGTAAATTTACCGGTTCTGGTTCTTAATCAAAGCTGTGAGCCGTTGAATTTGTGTCGTGTACGCCGAGCCATAATTCTGACCCTTTATGGTAAAGCTGAAGTGTTAGAAAACAGCAGAGGAGAGATTCATTCCGCAAGGCAGGTTTTTCAAATACCCTCGGTAATACGTCTTGCCTATTTTATTAGGCGTCCTTATCGGGAAAGAAAGTTAACCAAGGTCGAGGTATTCATCCGTGACCAATATACTTGCCAATATTGTGGCAAGCAAACGAGGGAGCTTACTTTGGATCATGTAATTCCAAGACAGCGTGGTGGGGAGCATGCTTGGAAGAACGTGGTTAGTGCTTGTAAAGTGTGCAACCGTCGTAAGGGTGGGCGAACACCTGAAGAGGCAGGAATGAGCTTGCTATGCTCTCCACGCATCCCTCACCACAATGGGTTCTATATTCCTTACCATTATCTCAATAGCCATAACGAGTGGCGAAAGTATGTTCCTGAATAAATACGACTTGCTTTGTTCAGGTTATCTCATCGAGGGACAGTTCTCTAACAGTCTGGTCACTGAGCTTTATTGTTACTGTTTCTTTTAAGGGATTGGTGCTAACTACTTTGCCTTCCCCAAAAGGTGTTGAGACCTCCTGATTTACTCGAGGCATTTTCTCTTTCATAGCTGCATATTGCTTGCTTTCATAGCTGAGGCAGCACAGGAGTCGCCCACAAACTCCGGATATTTTCATGGGATTTAAGGATAACCCTTGCTCTTTAGCAATTTTGATGGATACTGGTGAAAATTCGGTGAGAAAATTCTGGCAGCATAGTAGACGGCCACATTTCCCCAGGCCCCCGATCAATCTGGCTTCATCTCTAGGGCTTACTTGTCTCAACTCCACTCTTGTTTTGAGTCGCTGGCTTAGTTTTCGAACTAGCTCTCTGAAGTCGATTCTTGTTTGGGCACTGAAGTATATAGTTAAGTGCTTACCATCGAGGTTATAGTGAGCCACAAGGGGTTTCATTGCTAAATCAAGCTCACTAACGAATTCCTTACACCTATTGAGCGCTTCACTTTCTTTGTGGTGATTCTGCTCAGCTTTCTGTAAATCTTCCGGTTGTGCCAGGCGCATTATTTTGGCTAATCGTTTTGGGGGATGTTTTGCCTGCTGAGCCTCCGCAATAACCACTTTAGCTAGGTCTGCTCCGTGCTCTGTGCCCAATACTATGTAATCATTAAGTTCTACTTTGATTTCAGCAGTATCGCAATAGATTACCTTGCTTTTGGGTTGAAGATAAACTCCGACTATCATAGGCTAGCATTCCGCCTTTGGCATATTAAGCATCACCCATTCCAATAATAAGCGTACATTTATGTTTTTGCTTAGTTGCTCTTTTAGCAAACATAAATCTGCAATGAAGCCATTGATTTCGCGCATGGTCAGATTGCTTGCCTTTCGTTGCAAAGTAGCTTTATAGTCTGTATTGGTGATAAGTTCCTCGCAGCTACCCCGAATAAGCATCAAGTCACGCCACCAATCAATCCAGTCTTCTATAATTTCTATCACGGATCTCCGCTGTCGATTGAATTGAATAGCCCACTCTTGGGCACAGGCAAAGCGCTGTTCTAAATTAGCAGTAAGTAGCGAGACAAATTTATTAATATTTTGAGTTCGCTGAGAAAGTAAATTATCATCTTTCACGGCTGATATTGCCCAGCCGAGGCAACCGTGGCTCAGTCGGGCTAAAAGATTTGCTTTGTTGGGAGCAATGTCATACTGGTCTACAAGTATTTTTTTTAGCTGCTTCATAGGCAGAGGCTTGAATTCGAGCCTTTGACATCGAGAGATAACCGTGGGTGGAAGGCGATTTTCCTCACTCGCCAGCAACAACCAAATGACTTTGGGTGGTGGTTCTTCCAAGATTTTGAGTAAACAGTTTGCTGCTTCAATGGATAAGTATTCGGCATCATTAATGATGAATACCTTGTATTTGCCTTCGTATGGTGGCAGGTTAGCTAAATGCTGAAGCTCTCGAATGGTATCGATGCTGATTTCGGCACTTGAGTTCAGGTGTGTGAATACGACATCGGCATGCTTTTCCTGGGCAATTCTGAAACAAGAATGGCATTGACCGCAGGGTGGTTCGCTTGCATCGCAATTCATCGCCTGTGCTATGTTAATAGCCAGAGTTCCTTTCCCTATGTGCCGTGGACCTGTTAGGAGATAGGCATGTGCGATGTTACGTTCTTTAAGATTTTGTTTTAACAAAGATAGAAGTCTGTCTTGTCCAATTACTTGCCACATATCAAATTGTATCTAAGCTCATTAAATCTTGATAGGTTTCGCGGCGACGGATAAGAGTTGCTTTGCCTTCATTCACCATAGTTATGGCTGGTCTGGGCAAGGCATTATAATTACTCCACATCGGGATGGAATAAGCGCCGCAACCCGGGACAGCTATAATATCATTTGGAAAAACCAAAGCCAGATTAGTGTCGCTCACTAGAATATCCCCTGATTCGCAAAGCTTACCAGTAATGGTAACGATTTCTCTCTCTTCCTCTAAAACTTTATTGGCTACCAGAGCTTCATGTTTAGCTCCGTAAAGGGCAGGGCGGATGTTATCACTCATTCCACCATCGATACATATGTATTTTCTTATGCCAGGTATCTCCTTTATCGCTCCAACCTTATATAATGCTACTCCGGCTTGGGCGACAATGCGTCTTCCCGGCTCGATGATAAGTTTGGGATGGTCTAGTTCAAATTGGGGAATAAGCTCGTTCAGCTTACCCGCTATAGCTTGAGCATATTCAGCTACATCAGGCGCTTTAGAATCCAAGGAATATCGGACAGCAAAACCTCCCCCAACGCCAAATTCATCGAATTGAAAGCTGTACTTTCGCTTCATTTGGCGAATGAAGCTGAGGACGAGCTCTATAGCTAGGCGGTAGGGTTCCAGCTCGAATATAGGGGAACCAAGGTGAAAATGAAACCCTACCAGATTAATGTTGGAAGCTGATGTAGCTTGACTTACAGCTTCCTCAGCTTGTTCTGTGGCCAAGGGGAACCCAAATTTGCTGTCTAATGTTCCTGTAGTGGTATATTTGTGGGTATGGGGATCAACTCCAGGAGTAATGCGGACTAAGATATCTTGCTTGATACCTTTCTCATAAGCTAGTTTATCAAGCAGTTCAAGTTCGTAAAGATTATCTACTACAACTCGTCCAATGTTCCAATCGAGAGCTAGTTCCAGCTCTTCCAATGTCTTGTTATTACCGTGGAAATAAACCTTGCTTAGCGGGAAGTCTACAGAATGAGCAATGGTAAGCTCTCCACCAGAAACAACATCAAGTCCAAGCCCTTCTTGGTCGATGAGGGCGGCTAATGCTCTATTAAGGAATGCCTTGGAGGCGTAAATGACTAATGTGTTCGGATAGTATTTGTGGAACTCAGCGATAAATTGACGGCATTTATGACGAATGGTGAACTCGTCGAAGACATAGAGGGGTGTGCTGAGTTCCTCGGCTAAATCAACGGTATCGCAACCGCCAATACAAAGATGCCCTTGACTATTTACTTCAGCAGTAAGCGGGAAAAGGGAAAGTTTAGGCGAAATTTTTGTATTCAATTTGACTATAGAATGTTACCATAAATTTTTTTGTTCAATCTATTTGCCAGTTCCATTATATCCTTCTTTCTGGCAATTTGCTCAACCCAGTCTTTGGGTATATTTTCGTAGCCATAGTATATTCCTGCTAGCCCTCCAGTAACTGCGCTCGTTGTATCAGTATCACCTCCAAGGTTTACTGCGTTGAGCACTGTTTCAGCGTACGAATTGTTATTGAGAAGACACCACAGACTAGCCTCAAGCGTATCTATGACATAGCCGCTTGACTTTATTTCGTCCTCAATGAGCTTTGAAATGTCGGCTTGTAAAATTCTGGCGAAATTATTTACTTCCACGCAGTATGGGTCTTTTCGATAGAAATCTGAGATAGTTGCTTTCATGCTCTGGTATGCTAATTTTAGCTCATCTCCTTTGAGGAGGTTAATTGCTAGCTGGATATAGATGGCACAAGCCATTTGTGACCTTGGATGAGCATGGGTAATAGAGGATACCTGATGGATTATTTCAAATTTTTTGGGAGCCTCGGCATTTTCGAGATAATATGCTAATGGCAAAATTCTCATCAGTGAGCCATTTCCATTACTGTATTCGCTTTTACCACCGGCTTCTTCGGGGTTTACACCTTTTGTGAGGCGGAAAATAGCCTGTCGAGTTGTGTTTCCGACGCCAAAGGTTTTCCCATATGGAGTCCAATAACCTTCATAAAGCCATTTGCAAAATTTACCGGCAATATCGTCCAGATTAAAGCCTTGACATAAAGTATCGGCTAAGCAGAAAGTGAGCGAGCTATCATCTGACCACGTCCCCGCCGGCTGATTGTAAACGCCATAGCCAACCATAGCGGTCACCGGATTTCTCTTCAATTCATCTCTGGAGCAGGACTCGAAAGGAACACCAAGCGCATCGGCAATACATAGTCCGGACAAACCACCAAGCACTTTATTTCTTTTCATCTTTAGAAGTACCGCTCAGTATTGTATCAAATGGGTTTTGCAGCGTCTTTTTGTGGACGGAGGAGATAGATGAAAGTAGAATTTGAGGCAAGTGTATACCAAAACTGTTCTTGACAACGGATTAAGGGTCATTACCAGTGTTATGCCTCATACTCGTTCGGTATGCCTCGCTTTTCTTGTTGGCGCTGGCTCCTGTTATGAGAATGACAGGGAAGCAGGCATTTCTCATTTTGCTGAGCATATGTATTTCAAAGGCACAAAGCGGAGGCCCACAGCTAAAGAGATAAGTCAGGATGTTGAGGGAGTAGGCGGCATAATCAATGCTGGCACGGATAAGGAAATGACCGTTTTTTGGTGCAAAGTAGCGGATGCCCATTTTCCTGTAGCTTTGGATGTGCTATCCGATTTGCTGTGCAATTCTCGTTTCGATTCCAATGATATAGAGCAAGAATGCCGAGTCATCATTGAAGAAATAAATATGAATATGGATATTCCTCAACAGCGAGTAAATATGCTTATTGATGAGCTTTTATGGCCAAACCAGCCTTTGGGGCGCGAAATCATCGGCAGTAAGGAAACTGTAGCTTCGACAACGAGAGAACGGATGTTAAGATACATCCGTCATCGATATTTGCCCAATGATACCGTGGTTAGTATTGCCGGCAATATACAGCCTGATGAAGCATTAGCGCGCATTGAGGCGCTGTTTCATGACTGGTCTGCGGGACAGGTATCGGAGGGTTATGTGACGAATAGTGGGCAAGACACACCGAGGTTACGTATCGAGCACAAGAACAGTGAACAAGTGCATCTTTGTTTAGGTGTCCATGGGTTCTCTCGTTTCCATCCACGACGTTTTGCTCTTGACCTGCTGAACACAGCGTTTGGAGTGGGAATGAGCAGTCGCTTATTCACTGAGATCCGAGAGAAGAAAGGGTTGGCATATGACATACATAGCTATGTAGAGCATTTCCTTAATTCAGGGTCATTTGTTATCTACGCCGGTGTGGACACAAATAAGGCAGAAACTGCCATCGCCACCGTAGTTGAGGAAATAGCCAAGTTAAGGCAAGGAATCACTGCAGATGAGCTTCGCAGAGCCAAGGAGCTATCAAAGGGCAGGTTGCACCTTCGGCTTGAGGACAGTCAAAATATGGCTTTATGGCTGGGCGGCCAGGAGTTATTGAGGTGGGAGATTCTCGACATAGATGAGGTTATCTCTATAATTGAGACTATCACCGAGGGTGAATTGAAACAGGTAGCCCAAGAAATCCTGGTTGACAACGGGCTCAACTTAGCTGTAGTAGGACCTGTAAAAAAGGAAGAACCTTTGCTAAATTTGCTCAAGCTATGAAGAGGAGCTGCCTGGTGAGCAGCTCCTCTTCATGATGGTGCTTGTTATCAGTACTCAGGATACCCACCGGGTGGCATGGGCATCTTTTCCTTTTCGGGAATATCGGTTACCAAGGATTCGGTGGTGAGAATCATATTGGCAATGCTAGCGCCGTTTTGCAATGCAGCCTTGGTGACCTTAAGCGGGTCAACAATACCTCTTTTCACCATGTCGACATCCAGTTCATCCCTAAGGGCATCATAGCCTAC
>JAUWGN010000007.1 GCA_030606385.1 Dehalococcoidia bacterium | reverse complement strand
CATGACATGCGCGTGAGACATCTTCTTTCCCCCGAGTCCAGGCATGACATATTCACAGAGGGAGATGCCTGATTCCACCACCTTTCTCCCTCCGTTAATCTGTTGCTCAGCAGTAACCCCTTTCTGCATGTAAGTCAGCACAGCGTCATGGCCGCTTTCAAGTCCGGTATGGATTCTGTCTAAGCCGGCCGCTTTAAGTTCCCTCAATTCCTCCAGCGATTTTCTCGCCGTGGTGTGTGAACGTCCATAGATAGTTACTCTATTCAAGCTAGGGAAGGTTTCTCTTAAGAAAGTGATTACTTGGACTAGCTCTGGAGTTCTCATAACAAGGCTATTGGAATCCTGGAGGAAGGCTGATTTACCCCCGGTGAAAAGCCACAGCGCAACATTGCGAACGCATTGTCCATATTCCGGTTGGTCGTGCAGCATTGCCGCTACCTCTCTAATGCTACCACCGTAGCCCGCTTTCCAGGCTATTTCATTTATGCCATCGCTGATACCTTTTGCTTCCTCAATATCATGCTGGATTTCGTCCACTGTCCTCAGCTCAAATTTAGTGCCTTTATAAACAGGGCAAAAGAGACACTTATTCCAGGGACAGTTCCTGGTGGCTCTTATCAGTAGGGAATAAGCTTCGCTGGGCGGTCTTATCGGTCCAAGCTCAAAAGTGTGTGTTAATTTTTTGGTGTCCAGATGGCTTAACATCGGCATGTCATACTGTGGATAACCGAATTTTCCATGTCATTCTGGTGTATCTTTTGCCCTGATTGTGGCGAAGCGCGGCAATCTCATGTTATTGCTTCCTCGATGAACAAATCCAGGTCAGGCTCGTCTTCATCTCCTATGCGTTGTTCCAGCCGGGACATAACTTCAATCATGCGGTGGTTGACGATATAGTTTTTAATAGTAGTATCCACCTGGGGGCAGGCCAGGACACAGGCATCGCATTGGTCACAATCTGCCCCAACTATGCTTTCCAGTGCCATTGATGTGCGTTGTTCTGTTTTATTACGTCGTGATGGCTCGCGAAATAGAATGGGGCAAATATCTATGCAATTACCACAACCGATACACTCTTTATGCCCTCCGATATCCTCGATTATGTTTAGGGCATGACCGGGGTTAAACCCGGTTGAGAGGAGACGACACCGAGCTACAGGCGCGTTGTTTATGTTCAGGATTTTATTTAAAGTGGCCTCGATTTCCTTGACGTCTCTCTGCTCACGTAATGGCATATTCTACCTCTTCCATTTAAATCCAACGTGATGTAGCATCCCCAAAGGGCGTGTAGGCAGTTGCCTCACCCAGTGGCTGAAAACCGGGCACAGGCTTTTCATGCTTGGCATAATTTGGCAGGAGCATTGGAGAAACGGGCCTTGATTCTAATCCCGCTTCCTTAATCTCACGTTGCCATTTTCTCACATGGTCCAAGGTAAACTTACCTAACTTCACTTCCTTTGCCCATTTAGCCGCTGATTTGCCTGCTCTTCTTCCAAAGACGAATAAATCCAGTGTGGAGTTGCCGATAAGCCTGTTCCTGCCATGCACTCCGCCCTCACATTCACCGGCAGCAAATAATCCTGGCACTGGAGCTGAGGCATCAGCCTTAATCATAATTCCCCCGTTTTGGTAGTGCAGCGTGGGATAGACTAACATTGGCACCTTGGTTATATCGATGTCGAATCGGGCAAACTGGCGAACCATGGCGGGCAATTCCCTGGCAATTGTTCCTTCTCCACGTATGATGTCAATCATTGGTGAATCAAGCCACACTCCAATCTCCTCCGTTGGTGTAGTTATCCCTTTACCACGCTGTTTGCATTCTCGAATAATGGCTGAAGCTTCAGTATCGCGTGCTTCGAGTGGATGAACAAACTGGTCTCCGTCGCGATTGATTACCTGAGCACCTAATGTTCTTACCTTTTCGGTAATTAATAATCCCAAAATTTGCACCGGGAAAGCTGCTCCTGTGGGGTGATATTGCATAGTGTCAATGTGGATCAGGGGGCATCCCACTCGATAAGCCAATACCAGCCCATCAGCCGTGGCACCATAATGGTTGGTGGTGGGGAAGCCTTGAATGTGAATACGTCCCATGCCGCCGGTAGCTATTACCACTGCCTTAGCACGAACTATAGTCATCTCTCTGGTTTCGAGGTTCATCAGTATTGCTCCAGCAACCTGTCCCTTGTCATCCAGTATTAACTCTATTGCTGGCTGAAATTCCACAAAATCCAGGGTTCTTCCATGCATGTGCCTTTGGCGAATTTCATCGCGAATGACCCTCATTTCCTCAAGTCCGGTGTAATCCCGGCATGAGTGCATTCTCCTCCTGCACGTGCCACCCCCTGATAGCTCATGGTATGAGCCATCAGGCTCTTTGTCCCAGTTGACGCCCAGGGATTCCAGCCATCTGATTGCATCGGGAGCATCTTTTACTAGCGCCTCCACCAAGTCAGGGTCATTTGTAAAATGTCCTCCCCCCATTACATCCAAGTAGTGAAGAAGAGGGGAATCATTTGGTCTATCTGCTGCCTGGGTGCCTGCTTGAGCGCCTACAGTGTTGGCATCGCCAAGGCGTAGCTTTGTGGCTAATAACACCCTGGCACCATTCTCCTCAGCAAGAAGAGCAGCTGCACCTCCAGCTCCTCCACAGCCGATGACTAACACATCAACATCATAATCAACGTCGTCAAGGTTAACTTCATCGGGGTCGATGCGGCTATTTCCTTCCAGCAAGTCAGCTATTTCATCAGGTGCCAGACTGCCTTTATTGGGTCCTATTTTTAGCTCACGGAGATACTCTTTTTTGTAATCAGGATGGAATTCATTCACTAAATCCTCTCTTTCAGCTTGAGGGATGCGGGAGAATGTTTCTTCCAGTCGGCTTGGTCTTGTAGCGGCTACTTTATGAATGCTTTCTTCCATGTAAGCCGGATATGGCATGACGTTAATTAACCTCCATCCACTTTCTTATAGAGCAGGCTCTATTTCCCGGGCAGCATACATGCGGCGCAACTCAGCTTCGTCAGCTTTCTTTAGTTTCTCTATCGCGGCGTCAAATTTACCCTTCTCTATCTCCTTTATTCTATCTTCATTATGCTGAGATCTGGTGGTGAGGTGAGCCCCCCTCAAACGCCGCGCTGCCAGAGCAATATTATAAGGTTGCAATCCCTGGGGACACCGAGCAGCACATAAGCCACACATCAAGCAATCGAAGGACTTCTGATAAACTTTCTCGATATCACCTCTTATGGCATCGGATATGAACTCCATTACCTCGAGATCCTGGGGACATGTCTTGGTGCAGTTGTTGCACCCAAAGCAGATGATGATATCGGGGTAGAGCGTTAGTAACTTGTTCTCCCCCTCTTCAGGCTTTAAATCTTCAAGGTTGTAAAGAGCTTGAGCAGCGGGGAAAAAGGGAATTTGCGTTATAACCATATCTTGCTCTACACGTGTCTGGCAGGCAAGCCCATATCGTATTGTAGGGTCATGTGTGAAATTGTAGATGGTGCTACAAGCGCCACAAAATCCAGCACGGCACCCGCAACTTCGGATGATGTTGTAGCCGCAATATTCTAATGCCGTTTGGATGGTAAGGCCTTCGGGAACCTTATAACGCTTACCCGTTACATAGATATCAACCATTCTGACTTCCTGTTCTGCCTTTTCCTTTACTGTGGTTGCGTCAGCCATCCTTGCCTCCAATTAAAGGGCTGCTTGTTCATGGCGGGCACACCAGCATTGCAAATTGACCGCGATGGGCAAGCTGGCAATATGACAGGGAAAAGCTTCAATGTGAACAGCTAGAGCAGTGATTGTACCTCCATATCCCATTGCTCCGATGCCGAGATTGTTAACTTGCTTCAGAATATCCTTTTCCAGCTCAGCAATCTCTACATCTCGGTTTGGCTCGCCAATTTTTCGCAGCAATGCTCTTTTAGCCAACATCATCGTTTTTTCCGTGGTTCCCCCTATTCCTACGCCAACGATTACTGGGGGACAGGGATTGCTGCCTGCTTCATCAACTCGGTTTACCACGAAGTCTATAATTCCCTGGCGACCCTGTGCTGGTGCCAGCACTGTCAGCCGACTCATATTTTCGCTACCGCCTCCTTTGGGCATCACCGTAATTTTGAGCTTATCACCAGCAACTATATCGGTATAAATCATCGCGGGAGTGTTATCTTTGGTATTTATCCTTTCTGAAAAGGGCTGACGCACTATGGACTTACGGAGATAACCGTTAGCATATCCTTGACGTACTCCCTCATTTATCGCGGTATAAAGATTGCCCCCACTTATGTGAATCTCCTGACCCAGTTCCAGCATAACGACAGCGGCGCCGGTATCTTGACATAAGGGAATCTGTTGTTTAGCGGCGATTTCGACATTCTCCAGAATTTTATCCAGGACAGCGCGTGCTACCTCTGATTTTTCTTTTTCGCTAGCTTGCTTTAGAGCAGCTAATACATCTTGAGGCAGGTAATGGCAGGAATGCTCGAACAAATTGGCTGTTGTCCTGGTAATATCCTCCGTTTTGATTTCTCTCATAATGCCGTGACACCTCCTCAGCTATGTTACTGCTGGGGCAATACAACCTGCCTTTACTAAGGTATCAGCTTGCAGCTTGGCGCTGAGTATCATTGTCTCGCTTTTCTTGCGAAGGGCATCACGACTGATTTTCAATCTGGCGATGCCCTCTTTTTGGGCTTCCATGCCTATATCCACTGCCTCGCGAACAAAAGCCTCAGTCTCTGCCATCGTTGGGGCGATATAATCTTCGTTTATGCCCTGCTCCTCAGCGTATTTAGCCAGTGATTCAGCAGCAACAATGCACATCTCGTCGGTGATCGTTTTTGCCTCCACATCGAGGACACCACGGAAAATAGCAGGAAAGCCTATGGAGTTATTTATCTGGTTAGGGAAATCCGACCTGCCTGTGGCCACAATTCTGGCTCCCGCCTCTCTGGCTTCCCAGGGCCAGATTTCAGGAACAGGGTTAGCACAAACAAAACATATCGCATCTTTTGCCATCCTCTTGACTTGCCTGGCGGTAGTGACTCCCGGACCTGACTTGGAATAAGAGATGAGGATATCAGCTCCTTCCAATGCCTCGGTTAACCCCCCGGTTTTTCCCTCAGGATTGGTAGTTTCGCAGAATCTCCATTTATCAGCACACTTTTCTTTTATTTGTTCCAGGTCTTTCCTTCCCTTGTGAAGTATGCCTTTGCTGTCAACCATTATGCTATTTTCAGGCTTAGCTCCGTAAGCACAAAGGAGTCTGAAGTTACCGGTATTAGCTGCCCCAGCCCCGTTAAAGACAATTTTACAATCCCCTATTTTCTTGTTTACAATCTTCAAAGCATTTACTAATCCAGCCAGCATTACCGTAGCTGTTCCCTGGACATCATCGTGCCATACGGGAATTCCTACCTCTCTCCGGCACCTATCCAGTATGCTAAAGCACTTAGGGTAAGAAATATCCTCCAGATTGATGCCAGCGAACGATGGCCCGAGCCATTTTACTGCCTGAACAATGTCATTGGGATCCTTGGTGTCCAGACAGATAGGCACGGCATCCACCCCGCCAAGATATTTGAACAACAGACACTTTCCTTCCATCACAGGGTAGCCTGCCTTAGGCCCAATATCTCCCAGTCCAAGGACTCTGGTGCAGTCGGAAACCACTGCTATGGTATTCCATCTATTAGTGAGCTCCCCGAATTTTTCCTCATTTGCCTGTATTGCACGGCAGGGCTCAGCTACACCAGGGGTATAGTAAATTGCAAAATCGTTGACGTCACGAACCTGGCATTTGGGCATTGTTTGCATTTTACCGTGATAGAATGAGTGCAATTTCATGGCATCCTCGGCAGGTTTCTTTGCCTTGGCAAGAAGCTCCTCTTTAGTTACTTTCTGCATACTTGTTTTCCCCCTTGTTAAAGGTTCAATGCGGACAACTGATTGTAGCATGAAGTGTTGCCTTGAGGAAGCATGATAAGCCTTGGAGTAAGATTTACCGGTATACTTTAGATTAACCGTTTGGCCATATAGTTGCCTTCTGAGTGATAGCCAAGCGAACGATAATAATCTCTGACTCCAACGCCGCTCAAAATAGCCAGTTTCTTGATATGAAATTCTGTGGCAGTAATCCTTTCTGCCTCTAGGAGCAGCCTTTTCCCCAACCCGTGATGTTGAGCAGCTTGCTCCTTTTTCTCGCCTAGAGGAACTTCAGCCCCAAATATATGTAGTTCCCTGACGAGAGCTTCGTTGTTATTGTGTAGCTTAGGGATTACTCTCAGCCTTAAGAGGCCAAACAAGGTCTCATTTTCATCTTCATAGCAAAGGAAGATTTCCTTTCCGTGAGAAGCATCATACTCTAGCCTGGTCAACCGTGGTTCACCGACTAGCCAACCGTCTCTCAAGCGATGTCCGTATTCGCGGCAACGAATACATTGACAGCGAAGGTTAAGTTCACGCATCCTCCTTTTGACGGTTTCCCTGAGCGCTAAATCAGTGCAGCCAGCGATAATAAATTTGCTCGGAATATCCCGCATCAATCTGGGAACCCTGACATATTTGGGGAGAAGACTCTTGATATTAGCCAGTAAATCTATCATCCGTTCATCTTCATAAGGCTGGTAACGGTTATCATGATACCAGCTTTCCAGTTCACTACCTGTCACTACAAGTGTGGGGTAAAGCTTAAGCCCATCGGGGCGACAATATTCGTCGTCAAACAACTTCCGCGATAGTTCCATATCATGCTCGGGGGTTGAGCCAGGTAATCCTGGCATCCAGTGGTAGTAGACTTTAAAGCCATAATCGCGCAATAGCTTTGTCGCCGAAATAACCTCTGCCACTCCATGTCCTCTTTTTGTCAGGCGATGAATCTCGTCATCTAATGTTTGTACGCCCAGTTCCACTCTGGTAGTGCCAAATTCAAGCATCCGCTTTATCTCTTCCTCCTGGCAGAAGTCCGGTCTGGTTTCGATGCACAATCCTACGCAGCGATGTTCAGCGGTCTCGTTCAATTTCTGGGCTTCTTTCATGTCGGCTGAGGAAACACCATTTAAGCCATCATAGCAATCCTTGATGAATTGGTATTGGTAATCCAGCGGATAAGCTAAAAAGGTACCCCCCATGATGATTAATTCTATTTTATCCAGTGCGTGTCCCATCTCAGTCAGGGTATTTAGCCTATATTCCACTTGTTTCCTAGCATCAAAGTTACATTTTCGGCCGCGGAGTACTGCCGGGGACTCCGCGGTGTAACTCTTTGGAGCGTAGGCAGAGCTTGGGCAATAAACGCACTTGCCAGGACAAGGAAAGGGCTTTGCCATGACTGCCACCGGAGTTACTCCAGAGATAGTGCGAGATACCTTCTTCATCAAGGTCTTAATCATTTTTTTGTTTCTGTTGTTTCTTTTTCAAAGCCTTCAGATTTAACAACGTTGATAAAAACTTCTAGTAACTTGGGGTCGAATTGCGTACCAGCGTTGCGTTCTAACTCTTCGATAGCCTTTTCAACTGATAGAGCACCGCGATATGGGCGTACTGAGGTCATCGCGGAAAATGCATCAGCTATAGCCAGGATGCGGGCGTCCCGGGGGATTTCATCGCCCTTGAGTCCTTCAGGATAACCACTGCCATCGTAGTGCTCATGGTGGTAAAGGATAGCGGGAATGCAAGGAACTAAACCAGGCACGCTGCCTATGATACTTGCACCGAGTTTGCTGTGGGCCTTAATTATTCTCCAGTCATCTTCAGTGAACTTGCCCTTTTTATTAAGTATGTCATCGGTGATGCCAATTTTACCGACATCGTGGAGTGAAGCAGAAGCGCTTATTTTAGTTACCTCGTCATTGGGTAACTCAAGGGCTTTGGCTAAAGCTACAGCATAGTGGTTAACTTTTCGTGAATGTCCATAGGTATAATGGTCTCTAGCCTCTACTACCGAGGTTAAGGCGTAAATAGCGTTTAGGCTTATGCCCACGGTCTCCTGTCTTACCATGGTTGGTGGTTGAGCCGGGATTTTGGCATGGATATAGCTCTGGTTTCCGCCTTTGGTCTTGGCGTAATATAAAGCGGTATCGGCTGTCTCCATAAGGGTATTGAATGTTGTTCCGTTAGTGGGATAATGGATCAGACCAATGCTGCAAGTCAGGATGATATTCAGGGCTTTCATTTCAGCAGCGATTTCTTTTCGAGTCCGCTCTGCTACCATATAGGCATCATCGATATTCGTCTCTGGCAAAATGATGGTAAACTCGTCTCCGCCGTAACGAAAGGCCTGGTCAGCGCTCCTGATGGTGTTCCTAATAATTTCGCCTACGTGTCTTAAAAGTCTATCACCTGCGAGATGTCCGTAAATATCGTTATATGCCTTGAAAGAATCGAGGTCAAGGATAAGCATGGAGAAAATGCCACCATAACGCGAATGCCGTGCGAGTTCGTCTTCGAGTCTTTCCTCAAAGTGACGTCGATTGAATAATCCGGTGAGGTCATCAATGCGAGCCTTTTCTTCTGCCTGGGTGTAAAGTCGGGAATTCTCGATGGGTGCAGCAATTTGTGACGCAAGTTGTTCTAGTAGTTGTAGCTGTTTCGCACTATAAGCGTTGGGGTGGAGATTGGCGACGATCAAGGTGCCAATACCCTTGCCTGTTACTAATAGTGGCGAGTAAACAACGGAGTGAATCCCTCCCTTAACCAGGTTCTCTTCAGTCCAAAACATTCGGTGTTGTCCCAGGTCGGGCTGATACAGGCTCTTTCCCTGTTTGAGTACCCATTGGGTGCCTGTTCCTTCCAGTGGTATCCTTTCCCCTGTTTGCCATGGTGAAGAGATAGTGCTCGATAACGCTGAAAAGCAAAGTTGTTCATTTTCAACCAGGGTGATTGCTGCCCAATCAATAGCAATGACCTCCTTTAACTGCTGAGAGAAACCTTCAAATATCTCCTTAATATCCATGCTTGAGATTACGATGTTGGTTAAACGGTTAATGCTACTTAGCTCTTTCTCTCTTTCCTCCAATTGTTCATAAAGATATTGTCTTTCCATAATGGCAGCGATGCGGGAAGCAACAGACTCAATTATTTCAATATCTTCAACAGTGTAAAGCTTACCGTCTTGCTTTTCCCCCATTGCAAGGATAGCAATAAGCCCGTCTTGGTTCATCAGAGGGAAAAACATCTCTACCTTTGCCGATTGAATATCCTCATATTCCTTCTGGTTCATAGTGTTCAACTTAACAAGGTCTGCTCGGGACATAAAACGAGCTTCTTGCTTTAGCCAATTTGCAATAGTGCCGTCCTGTTTCAAGTTCAACTTTTGTATCGGGTTATCTTTCACTGGAGGGTAGCTGAATGTGGCGGTGAAATCGCCTCCTTCAAATTTAGGTAGTAGCAAACAAGCTCGGCGGCACTCCGCAGATTGACAAAGCAGGGATATCAGGTTGCTTCCTAATTCCTCTAGAGTGGAAACAGTGTCTGCTTTACTGGTGAGATTAAATAACTGCTGGCGGTAGCCGTATTTTGCTCCTGTCAGGGTTTGTTCTACTCCCGGGCGGAGAATGGTAAGCATCCAGTAAGCAAACATAGCAACCCAAGCTGTAGCTGCTATGGCTGCTACTACAATGTTGATGGTGATATCAAAGTCAAAGATGAGATGGAACAGGAAGAATAGAAGGAAGTATGCTGCTACAGCGCCAAAGCTCATGATTGTCCATACTAACCCGCGGCGGAGGACAACCTTGATATCCAGCAATTGGCGTGTTACCACTCCATAGGTAAGGATGCCAGCCATGGCGAAGTTGCCAATATGGGCAATGGGATATTTACTCAGCACGGGGGTGAAACCAATAAGCAAGGGGATAAGTAAAGCGGCGAGGCCAGCGAAAAGGTAGTTCATCTGATTGCGCTCTCGTGGGTCATCTAGCGTCGTCTGTCTCCGTGCCAGAAGATAAATATCCCTGCCAAGCAGGATAGCAATGATAACGAGTAGGGCAAGCCAGGTGCCATACTCGGCAGAGACGCTGACCTCAGTGAACGTGATACTCTCCGGGATATAACCCAGCGCTGCTAGAGCAATAGCGCCGGCTAAGATGACATAAGCATAGGGTATCCTGTCTTGACCTTGATAAAGGGAGCGCAAGAAGTAATGAAGCTGGATTGCCATCAATATGCCCAAACAGAGGGCGATTTTAGCAAGAAGCAATTCATTTTGAATGAGAATATCGCTGTAAAACAGGAAACTGCTTAAGCTCCATAGCATGGCAGTGACGAGATAAGCAAAGAAAAGCTTTTGCCGCCTCTGCCATGGTCGGCTGCCCAGCAGGATAACCAATAGCGGGATAAAGATGATCGCGGTAATTAATGGAATCAGCGCATAATTGTCCATTCCAAGGCAATTATTAACATAAGTTCTAAAGCTGTCAAGAAGGACTAAGGTAAGCTTCAAGATATGCTGCTTAGTGGTGGATCAGGCAGTGTGTTAGATTTATCTTATCGCTTGATCAAGCAAAAGGTGATAACTACTACATCCAGGAAGGCAAGTATTCCGATGATAGCCCATATCCATGAAGGTGTTGGTGGTGTTGCTGCTGTTGGTTCGGGAGCGGACATTACCGTAAAGACACCCAGGGCTGGCTCACTAAGCGTAGGTTCAATAGCCTTTACCTGCCAATAATAGGTGGTGTTCCAATCTAGACTTCCTTTATATTGGTAGGTTGTGGTAGGCACCTTTTCGCTCACTACTACCTGGCTTAAAGCATCGTTGCTGGCGAGGATAAACTCATATTCAGTGGTGGGAGGGAATCCTTCCCAGGAGAAGGTTGGTGAACGTCGCACGTTTTTGCTGCCGATGTCAGGGACAAGCAATATAGGAGCAAGATACACCTGTCCTTCTTCTGTCGAACATTCCTTTACGGTGAATTTCATTGTTGGTGACCACCGACTGCGAATGCGTTCCCCTTCAGTGCTTTCACAACTTCTTACTTTCCAGAAGTAAGTTTCACCGCAAATGAACTGAACTGAGCTGGATGACGGACACCAGGTGGGAGAACATGGGGCGTCTGGAGTTATATCTACCTCCTCGTGTATTATGGCGGTGAAATCTTCATCCAGAGCTATCCACAGCTCATATTTTTCAGTCGAAGGTAACATTCGCCAGCGAAAACAAAAATCCTCAGCCCGACAGGTACATTCTTCACAGGGCAGTGATTCTTTCAGCGCCGGCGTGTTTGGCCAGGGAGTTTCAAGCACAAAAGCGTCAGTATAAACCCATAGGCGTCCTTCTTCATTGGGAAAGTCATAGTTTACTTTGTCGATAGCCCATAACTCTACATCTTCGTTGCTAATTGCCTTCAGTGACCTTGACTTAAATGTTACTCCTGGAGTCAAGCCGGTATAGATGTAATCCCAATCAGTTACTCGTATCGTTTCTAGGTGCGGGACGAGGGTGCGCGCAACACCGTCGCTATAGGCATAGGCTCCGTAAAGGACTTCGTCTATTTGAGCCAGCCCACAAAAGCTCTTGCTTGGCGTGTTTAGCCCTTTCCATGATGTACTTGCGCCAATGGCCCAGCGATAAATGTCGCTCAAACTATCATCGCTGGCGGCATAAATAAATTTATTGCTATTAAATTCTTCATCCACAACGAGCTGAATCTCGCTGAGCTCTGGTAAAGACTCGGTAAGATTAAAGGTTTCCCCGCCATCGCTGGAATAGGCTATCCTGCCTTTATCCCCATTTTCGGAAACAAATACATAGTTCTCGCCATGGGCAAGCACAGTAGAGCCAGAATCAAGCTTGGTGTCTATATCATATTCCCATTCCCAGCTTCCTCCCCATAGTGTCTCATTCCAACTGCGCTTATTTAATACATCATCATCCAGGATGTACAGTAATTCATCGCTCACCACAGCCAAATCGGTGACATCGGGGCACTCCCAGACTTTCTCCCAGCTCTGTCCTTTATTCTCAGAATACTTCACATTATCGGTGTCGGGCACAGCGAAGTAAATTAGTTCCTTTTCCTCCCAGTCGGGAGTGGGTCTCAAAATTATATTATTCCCACCGTCAAGGCAAAGCACCCTCTGCCAGGTCTTGGTCAGTGCCGCGGTTTCAGTTTTCTCAGTTCGCCATATACTATCAAAACCGGGGCCATCCTCATTTATCGACGCTAGATAAAGGATGGTGCTATCGGCAAAGAAAGCGTAATCGCAAAGAAAAGTCATTTCGGTATCTATCAGGCTGAGCTGGTTCCAGGTATCGCCGTCATCTTCACTTTTGGAAAAGGCGCTTTCATCAGGTTGAGTTCCGTTGTTGCCGCTCCACGGACCGGGCAGGGTCGTGTCTGCCCATGCTGTGGCGGTGGTTACATTATTTGTACTTGTGGCGCAATAAGCTATGCTACCAGTAAGCCAGACAACCTGGGCATTGGCACGGTTCTCGGAAGAAGCACCACCGGTGGGTGGTTTGGTTGGCTCTTCCCACTTGGGGAAGCAATCGTTGGGATTGGAACAGAAATGGATTAAGGCGTTAGCGGAGCCATCTTTGCCGAATACCTCTCCGGCGAGGAGTATGCTCCCTTGGTAATCAATCGAAGCTATGCCAACCTCGTTGCCTCCTTTGACATCCAGCCTGTATGCCTCTTTGATATCTTCTTCTATCCGGTATACATCATCACACTCAGTGGTGGAATTAGAATAATAGCTGGCATAGGCAATCCAATTCTTGCCTTCGCGGTAATCCCCGGAAGGGAGTGCTAAATCGGAAAAGATGATCTCATCTTCGTCGGGTGAGTCACCCAAGCTGCTTTTAGACGGGTCAATGATTTCTATAAATGTGGTCCATGTTGTCTCCTTGGTTTCAGTATTCCTTTCTCCAGCGCACAGGAATGTCCTGTTTCGTAGGGATAGCTTCATATCACCCTCGTCAGCTGAGGAGGCGATGGTGAGTATCGCTTTGTCTTCCTCATAGCTCGGTGAAAAGCGGACTGAAATTACATCAGCGCCAGTGCCTGTAGCATCAGGGTCTAGCTGCAGCTCTTGAGCTTTCCAAGAAGGTGCCAGACTTCCCCATCTAATCACCCAGACGTCGCCATTGGTCAAGCCATCGGGCTTTCTGGTGCCTATGGCGCCGTCATAGTAGGTGTCGTCACATTTCGGAGAAATGGCGATATCTGAGATAAGCATGCCGCCCAAATCAGGAACTCCAGTGGTTTTCCAGTTCTTCCCGCCATCATCGGATAAATAAACGGCTGTCCTGTCATCGGTGACTACAGCCACCAGTTCAGGATTATCCGGGGCAACAGCGATATCC